>JAKDLE010000282.1 GCA_030453005.1 Pseudonocardia sp.
GGCGGCGCAGCTGGCGGGCCAGCTCGACGCGCAGCGGCAGCGTGTGGCCGGGCCGGTACCGCGTGGTCGGGGGACGGGCGGCGAGCGCGCCGACCGTCCCGGTCACGGTGGAGCGGTCCTCCCTCATGGTGTGTCCTCGCCGACCAGCGCCAAGAACGCGTCCTCCAGGCGTCGCCGCGGCCCGGCCGACGCGACGTCGACCCCGGCGGTGACGAGGGCACGCACCGCCGACGCGCGGGGCGTGCCGTTGAGCTCGGCGTGCACCGAGCCGCCGTCGACCTGCACGGCGTGCACGCCCGTCAGCCCGTCGAGTACCACGGCGGCACGGTCGGGGGCGTCGACGGCGAAGGTGGCCGCCCCGCCCCCGGCGATGAGGTCGGAGACGGTGCCGTCGGCGACGACCCGCCCGTGGTGCATGACGACGACGTGGTCGCAGGTCTGCTCCACCTCGGCGAGCAGGTGGCTCGAGACCAGCACGGTGCGTCCGCCCGCGGCGTAACGGCGCAGCACGTCGCGCATCGCGTGGATCTGGGGCGGGTCGAGCCCGTTGGTGGGCTCGTCGAGCACCAGCATCTCGGGCAGCCCGAGCATGCCCTGGGCGATCGCGAGGCGCTGGCGCATGCCCTGGCTGTAGGTGCCCACGCGCCGGTGCACGGACGCGCCGAGCCCGGCGATCTCCAACGCCTCGTCGAGCCGGGCCTCCTCGCGGGGGCGGCCGGTGGCGGCCCAGTACAACCGCAGGTTGTCGGCCCCCGAGAGGTGCGGCAGGAAGCCCGGCCCCTCGACGAAGGCGCCGATCCGCGCCAGCACCGGCGCACCCGGTCCGACCGGCTCCCCGAACGCCGAGATGGTGCCCCCGGTGGGCCGGATGAGGCCCATCAGCATGCGCAGCACGGTGGTCTTGCCCGCGCCGTTCGGCCCGAGCAGCCCGACCACGGTGCCCGCCTCCACCCGGAAGCCCACGCCCTGCACGGCATTGATGCGCGTTCCGCCTGCGCTCCACGCGGGGCCGAACCCCCCGCGGTAGGTCTTCGTCAGGTCCCGGATCACCAACGGGGCCGTGTCCGGCTCCACGACGGCCCTCGCGCGGCCTCGGCGGGTGAGCGGGCCGGGCACCAGCCGGGAGCCGACCCAGCCGAGCACGGCGAGCCCGAGCACCACGGCGATGCCGATCGCGGGCCCGACCGGCACGGTGTTCGCGGTGACGGCCTCGCCGGGCACGACCGGCACGGTCAACCCCCCGGTGACGCCGACGCGCCAGACCGCGGGCTCGGTGCCGCCCGCGTAGGCCTGGTCGGTGGTGCCCACGGTCACGACGAGGCGGTTGCCCGCCTCGATCGGGGCGACGACCCCGGGCAGGGTGACGGTCACCGTCACGGGTGACCCGTCGGCGGGCACGGCGACGCGCAGCGGTGCGACCGCGCTGCCCAGCAGTGTGCGCGTGCCGTCGGCGGTGACCTCCCGGGTGGAGGCGAACAGGACCGCCTCGGCGGGTGCGGGCGGCCCGGGCACCCTCGCGACGGTGAGCTCGACCCGCGGCGCGCCCGTGACCAGCAGCGGCGCCTCGGACGGCGGGGTGGCGAAGGAGGCCGACTGCCCCGGCAGCGCGGACGCGACGGCCGAGAGCCGCCCGGCGAGCGACCCCAGTGCGCCCCCGAGGCCGGGCAGGGAGGTGATCGCGGCGGGCTCGCCGCCCGCGGGCGTGACCACGGTCTGCGGCGCGCCGTCGAGGGGGAGCGCCCGCGTCGAGAGCGGGGAGGCGCCGGGCAGGCCGGGGTAGTCGGCGGCGGCGACGGTGCGCCCGGTGGCGGTGTCGCCGCGGGTGCGCACGCCGCTCTCCACGGCGTAGACGAAACCGGCCCGCGTCGGCTCGGCCCCCGCGAGGTGCACGTCGAACCAGTCGCCGACGGCCGCGAGCACGTCCTCGCCGGGCTCGTCGCCGTCGTGGCCGCCCGCGTACCAGCGCACCTGCACCGGCGTGCCGTTCGCGGCGATCTCGCGGGCGTTGGCGTCGGCCTGGTCGAGCCCGAACAGTGTGTCGCGCTCCCCCTGCACGAGCAGGGTCGGCGCGGTGATCCGGTCGGTCACGCTGCGCGGCGACGAACGCTCCAGCAGCGCGGCGGTGGCGGAGGACAGACGCCCCGTCGTGGCGGCCTCGGTGTAGGCGGCGCAGACCTCGGCGGTGAACCGACCGCAGGTGGCGTCGCCCGCGGCGGCGGGCCCGGACCCGCCGTCGGGGGCGGCGCCCGCGGAGAAGAGCACCCCCGCCCAGCCGCGCTTGAACACCCCGTCGGGGGCGAAGGCGCCGCGGGCCGGGGTGTCGAGCGGGAGTGCGCCGGTCGTCCCCGCGTTCGGGAACAACGCCTGCCCGAGGTCGTTGTAGGTGATCACCGGAGCGATGGCGTCGATCCGCTGGTCGTAGCCGGCGAGCAGCAACGCCAGCGCACCGCCGTAGGAGGCGCCGGTGACCCCGACGCGCGGGTCGCCCGGCCCGTCGAGCGTCACCTCGGGCAGGGTGGCGAGGCGGTCGACGAGCGCGCGGGCGTCGGCCACCTCGGCGTCGGGGGCGTTGAGCGCGATCTCCCCCGTGCTGGCGCCGAACCCGCGTGCCGACCAGGTCAGCGCCACGAACCCGCGCGCCGCCAGCTCCCGCGCCTCGACCTGCACGGACGTCTTGTCGCCGCCGAAGCCGTGCGCCACGAGCACCGCGGGCGCGGGCGTCACCTCGGGCAGGTACAGCGTGGTGTCGAGCTCGACGCCCGTGCCGAGCGCGACGCGCTCCTCCCGCACCCCGACGCCGTCGGGAGAAGCAGACGCGGCGGGGACCGTCGTGGTGACGAGCAGGACGAGCGCGAGGACGACCACGCGCAGCAATCGGGGCACTCCGACGACGCTATGCGACGCCCCCGACGGGCGGCCGCCCGCACCTCAGCGTCCTCTCAGCAGCGTCCTCTCAGCGACGCCGCGGGCACCGTCGCTCTCACCGGGGGTGGGCCGCCACCTCGGCCACGTGCTCGACGTGGGGTGGGCCGTCGAAGAACGGGCCGACCGCGCCGCGCCAGCGGGTGAAGTTCTCCGACTCGCGGAAGGTCACCGTGTGCGCCTCGACGGTGTCCCACTCGATGAGCAGCACGAACCGGGTGGGCGTCTCGATGCTGCGGGTGAGCCGGGCGCGGCGGAAGCCGGGGGTGTCGGAGACGAACGCGAGCCCCTCGCGCACGGCGTCGGCGAACTGCTCCTGCTTGTCCGGGAGGACGGAGATGTCGGCGATCTCGGTGATCATGTCCTCATCGTGTCACGCCCCCCGGCGTGCCGAGACCGGCCACTCGCGGCAGGATCGCGGCATGCAGCACTTCACGATCGCCACCGTCGCCGACCAGAGCGCCGACTTCCGCCGGGTCCTGTGGACCGGCGGGAACACGCAGCTCGTGATCATGACTATCCCGCCGGACGGAGAGATCGGGGAGGAGGTGCACGAGGGCATCGACCAGATCCTGACGTTCGTCAGCGGCACCGGTGAGGCCCGCGTCGACGGGGAGACGAAGGCCGTGAACCCGGGTGACCTCGTCGTCGTGCCGTCGGGCGTGCGCCACAACTTCGTCAACACCGGCCCGAACCCGTTGGTGCTCTACACCGTCTACGGCCCGCCCGAGCACGCCGACGGCGCCGTGCACCGCACCAAGGCCGACGGCGACGCGGCCGAGGAGTCCGGCGAGGACGAACCGCCCGCCGCCTGACGCCGGTCAGCCCCGCCGGGCGCGGGCCCGCCGCTTCCCCTCGTGCATGGCCTGCACCCGGGCCACAGGGATGGCGTGGCCCTCGGCGAGCAGGTCGGCCGGGAGTGTCTGCGGCGCGGGCATGCGCTCGTGCCACGGGTCGTGCCCGTCGAGCTGCTCGATCGCGGTGCGGATCGTGAAGTCGGCCGGGGTGACCGCGTCCAGGTCGTCCCACCCCACCGGGAACGAGACGGGGGCGCCCGGCCGCACGCGCGGGCTGTAGGCCGCCGCGATCGTGGCGCCGCCTGCGCGGGTGGAGTCGACGAACACCCGACCGCCGCGGTCGTCCTTGAGGTACGCGGTGGTGGCGACGTCCGGGTCCAGCGCCGCCGCCCGGGCCGCCAGCGCGCGAGTGGCCGCCGCGGCGTCGTCGACCGCGGTGGGCTCCAGCGGCACCACCACGTGCAGCCCCTTCGCCCCGCTGGTCTTGACCGCCCCCGCGAGCCCGACGTCGGCCAGGGCTCGCCGGACGAGCCGGGCGGCGGCGACCACGTGGCGATACGCGCCGTCGACGGGCGGGTCCAGGTCGAGCACCAGCGACGACGCGCGCTCGGCGTCGAGGGTCAGCACCGTGGGGTGGTACTCGACGGCCCGCTGGTTGGCGAACCACAGCAACGTGCGCCGGTCGTCGCACAGCGCGTAGCGCACGTCGCGCTGCGAGGCGTGCGACCAGACCGATGTGGTGCGGACCCAGTCGGGCGCGTACCCGGGCACGTTCTTCTGCATGAACGGCTTCTGGCCGGGCCGCACCCGCACCACCGTCAGCGGCCGGTCGCGCAGTCCGGGGAGGAGGACGTCGGCGACCGCGTCGAGGTAGTCGACGAGATCCCGCTTGGTGGCGTCGGCGCCGTCGAACAGCGGACTGTCCAGGCTGCTCAGCTCCACACCGCCGCGGGACTCCCGCACACCGGCCACCGCGCCACCTCACCACGGCGGCGCACCGGGGGCCAGCGCCATGAGATCAGGGATGGTGCAGCGTCACTCCGGTGAGCGCGCCGCAGTCGACGTCGGCGGTCATCCAGGTGTGGGTGGGCTGCCTGCGCCGGTCGGTGGGGGAGCCGGGGTTGAGCAGCCGCAGTCCCGACGCCGTCGTGGAGTCCCACGGGATGTGGCTGTGCCCGAACACCAGTACGTCGACGTCGGGGTAGGCGTTCGAGCAGCGTTTCTCCCGGCCCTTCGACGATCCGGTCTGGTGCACCACCGCGAACCGGACGCCGCCGAGCTCGACGTGCGCGACCTCGGGCAGCCGGGCGCGCACCTCGGCGCCGTCGTTGTTGCCGTACACGCCGACGAGCCTGCGCGCGCGCGCCTCCAGCGCATCCAGCGCGTCCACGCTCA
>JAKDLE010000283.1 GCA_030453005.1 Pseudonocardia sp.
TCGGCAAACTCGCCCGGGGAATCGGCAAACTCGGCGGAGTCAGTCGCCCGTCGGTCAGTGGAAGGCGGGCGGCCGCTTCTCGACGAACGCCGCCAGGCCCTCCGCCGCCTCGGCCCCGGCCGCGCTCGCGGAGATCGCCTGCGCCTCCGCGTCGAGGTGGGCGTCCAGTGTGGCCGCCGGTGCGGCGGCCAGCAGCCGCTTGATCCGGCCCAGCGCGACGGTCGGCCCCTGGGCCAGCCGGTGGGCCGTGTGCTCGGCCTCGGCGGCCACCTCGGCGTCGTCGACCACGGCGGTGAGGATCCCGGCGGCGTACGCCTCGTCGGCGCCCAGGACCCGGTCGGTGAGCAGGATCTCCCGCGCGCGCCCGGCCCCGACGATGCGCGGCAGGGTCCAGCTCATGCCGCCGTCCGGGGAGAAGCCGATGCCCGGGTAGGCGGGCCGCAGCTGCGTGGAACGGCCGCCGACGGCGAGGTCGGTGGCGCACACGATGCTCATGCCCGCGCCCGCCGCCCAGCCCGGCACCCCGGCGACGACCGGCACCGGGCACGCCACCAGCGCGCGGATCAGCCCGTGGAAACGCTCGGCGAGCTCCCGCACGTAGGCACCCCGGTCCGCCGCGGCCGCGAAGGCGCGGACGTCGCCGCCGGTGCAGAAACTCGTGCCGTCCGACGTCAGCAGCACCGCGCCCGTGTCGGCCGGATCGAGCCCGGCCAGCACCGCGGGCACCTTCTCCAGGGCGTCGCCGTCGAGGGTGCCGTGGTGGCCCCGGGCGATGCGGCAGCGCAGCACCCGCCCGTCGTGGCTGATCACGTCACTCATGACAGCTCCCGCAGCCTCGGCAGCAGGTCCTCGGCGAACTGCGTGAGGAAGCGCTCCTGGTCGTGGCCCGGGCCGTGGAAGACGAGGTGGTCGAAGCCCGCGTCGACGTAGGGCGTGATCTGGGCCAGTGCCTCCTCAGGGCTCGACGCCACGATCCAGCGCTTCGCGACCTGTTCGATCGGCAGCTCGTCGGCCAGGCGCTCCATCTCCACCGAGGAGTCGACGCTGTGCTTCTGCTCGGGGGTGAGCGAGAGCGGCGCCCAGAAGCGGGTGTTGTCCAGGGCCTTCTCGGGGTCGCGGTCGTAGGACAGCTTGATCTCGATCATCTTCTCGACGCCCGCCGGGTCGCGCTCCGCCGCGGCGGCACCCGCGGCGACGGCCGGGAGCAGCTTCTCGGTGTAGAGCTCCATGCCCTTGCCCGACGTGCAGATGAACCCGTCGCCTGCCCGGCCCGCGTACTTCGCCACCACCGGGCCACCCGCGGCGACGTACACCGGCACCGGCTGCTCCGGGCGGTCATAGACCACCGCGCCAGCCGTTCGATAGTACTCACCCTCGAACGTGACCTCTTCGTCCGAAGTCCACAAGAGTCGCATGAGCCGGACCGCCTCGCGCAGCCGGGCGAAGCGCTCGGAGAACTCGGGCCACTCGCGCCCGGACACGGCGATCTCGTTGAGCGCCTCCCCGGTGCCGACGCCCAGCATGATCCGCCCCGGGTAGAGCAGCCCCAGCGTGGCGAAGGTCTGGGCGAGCACCGCGGGGTTGTACCGGAAGGTGGGGGTGAGCACCGAGGTGCCGAGCTGGATGCGCGAGGTCCGCTCCCCCACGGCCGCGAGCCAGCTCAGCGCGAACGGCGCGTGCCCGCCCTCATGGCGCCACGGGAGGAAGTGGTCCGACACCGCCGCGCTGTCCAGGCCCATCTCCTCCGCCCGTACCGCGTACTCCACCAGGTCACGCGGCGCGAACTGCTCCGCCGACGCCTTGTAGCCGATCCGCACGTGTTCTCCCGACGTCGAGCCGACGGTGATCCGTCCCCCACCTTGCTACACGGCCGGGTTGTCCGTGGCGCCACGGGGCCGAGACCGGCCGCCTACGATCTCACCCATGCTCCCCGCTGCCGCCCCCTGCGACGTCCTGCGCCGGGTCTTCGGCTACGAGGCCTTCCGCGGGCCGCAGCAGGAGGTGATCGAGCACGTCTGCGGTGGCGGCGACGCGCTGGTCCTCATGCCCACCGGGGGCGGCAAGTCGCTGTGCTACCAGGTCCCGGCGCTGGTCCGGGCGGGCACCGGGGTGGTCGTCTCGCCGTTGATCGCGCTGATGCAGGACCAGGTCGACGCCCTGCGCGCCCTCGGGGTGCGGGCCGGGTTCCTCAACTCCACGCAGGGCCCCGACGAGCGCCGCGCCACCGAGGCCGCGTTCCTGGGCGGGGAGCTGGATCTGCTCTACCTCGCGCCCGAGCGGCTGCGGGTGCCGTCCACGCTGTCGCTGCTGGGGCGGGGCGCGATATCGCTGTTCGCCATCGACGAGGCGCACTGCGTCGCGCAGTGGGGCCACGACTTCCGTCCCGACTACCTGGCGCTGTCCGGCCTGCACGAGCGCTGGCCCGACGTGCCCCGCATCGCGCTCACGGCCACCGCCACCGAGGCCACCCACACCGAGATCGCGCAGCGGCTCGGGCTCGTCGACGCGCTCCACGTCGTCGCGAGCTTCGATAGGCCCAACATCCAGTATCGGATCGCGCCGAAGAACGAGCCGCGCCGCCAGCTGCTGGACCTGCTGCGCACCGAGCACCCCGGCGACGCGGGCATCGTCTACTGCCTCTCGCGCAGGAGCGTCGAGCAGACCGCGGAGCATCTGACGGCGCAGGGGATCCTCGCCCTGCCCTACCACGCGGGGCTCGACGCGGCGGTCCGTGCACGGCACCAGTCGCGGTTCCTGCGCGAGGACGGCGTCGTCATGGTGGCGACGATCGCGTTCGGCATGGGCATCGACAAGCCCGACGTCCGGTTCGTCGCCCATCTCGACCTGCCCAAGTCCGTCGAGGGCTACTACCAGGAGACGGGCCGCGCCGGGCGCGACGGCCTGCCGTCCACCGCGTGGCTGGCCTACGGCCTGGCCGACGTGGTGCAGCAGCGCAAGATGATCGACGAGTCCGACGGCGACCGCGCCCACAAGCAGAGTCTGAGCCGCAACCTCGACGCGATGCTGGCCCTGTGCGAGACCGTCGAGTGCCGCCGGGTGCGGTTGCTGGACTACTTCGGCCAGGAGTCGGGCGCGTGCGGCAACTGCGACACCTGCCTGAGGCCGCCGGAGTCCTGGGACGGCACCGTCGCCGCGCAGAAGGTGCTCTCCACGGTGTTCCGGCTCGACCGGGAGCGGCGCCAGCGCTTCGGCGCCGGGCAGATCATCGACATCCTGCTCGGGCGGCGCACCGCGAAGGTCGAGCAGTTCGACCACCACTCGCTGACCGTGTTCGGCGTCGGCACCGACCTCGCCGAGGGCGAGTGGCGCGCGGTGGTCCGCCAGCTCCTCGCCCAGGGCCTGCTGGCCGTCGACGCCCGGCACCAGACCTTCGCGCTCACCGACACCAGCTCGGAGGTCCTGCGCGGGGAGCGCCCGGTGCGGATGCGCCGCGACCCGGTCAAGCCGACCCGCACGCGGTCCCGCGCGGCCCGCGGCGGCGCACCGGCCGTGGAGCTCGCGCCCGAGGCCGCCCCGGTGTTCGAGCGCCTGCGCTCCTGGCGGGGGGCCACGGCCAAGGAGCAGGGCGTGCCCGCCTACGTGATCTTCCACGACGCCACGCTGCGCGAGATCGCCACCCGCTCCCCCGCCACCCTCGACGAGCTGGGCGCGATCAGCGGAATCGGGGAGAACAAGCTCGCGAAGTACGGGCAGGGTGTTCTGGACACCCTTGACCCGCCATCCATCATAGGTCAAAATTCTGACCTATGAGCGAGACGCTGCCCTTCTCCGAAGCGAAGGCACACCTGTCCGATCTCGCCGACCGGGTGGAACGTCATCACGAGCAGATCCTCGTGACCCGCAACGGCCGGGCGTCGTTCGTGCTGGTCAGCCCCGATGTGCTGGAGTCGCTGGAGGAGACGGTCGCTGTGCTCGGCGACCCGGAGCTGACCGAGTCGATCCGCCGGTCCCGCGTAGACGCCGCAGAGGGCAGAACCGCAGCACTTGAGCGGGACTGAGCCCTACCAGATCCGGATCACCGCGGAAGGGGGCCGGCATCTGGGGAGGCTTCCCGACACGATTCGCTCGGCCGTCCTCGCGTTCGCTCACGAGGCGCTCGCACACGGGCCGCGGCGCGTCGGAAAGCAGTTGACGAACGAGCTCGCCGGTCTGTGGTCCGCTCGCCGTGCCGACTACCGGGTGATCTACGAGATCGACGACGACACGCGGGTCGTGCTGATCCACCGCGCCGCTCACCGATGAGACGTGTACCGCGCACCGTGAGAGCGGCGGTACCGGTCCGGGGCACGATCAGCGACGTCGCCTACTCCTGCGGCAGCCTCGCCTGACCGCTGTCGTAGACCAGCAGGCCGTCCTCGCGCAGGCGCACCCCGTCGGTGGGCCGGTGCTCGGGGCACCGTCCGTCGGGCATCACGTGCCGCACCTCCACCCCGCGGGCGAGCACGGCCGCGTCGGCGATCAGCCGGCGGTGGCAGCGCCACCACACCGACTCCGAGCACATCACGGCCGTCGGTACGGTCGCCGCGAGCAGCTCGTCGAGCGCCGCCTGGAACTCCGGCGTGCGCATGTGGTCCGCGTAGCCCGCGAACGACCGGTTGCGCAGCGCGGTGTCCGGGGAACCGGGCGGATCCCGCCGCCACCCGCCCAGCCGCGCCTCCCAGCGGTAGTCGACGCCGTGCTCGGGCAGCCAGCGGGCCATCGCCTCCCGCATGACGTCGGGGTTGCGGCGGCTGCCGGGCGCGGTCCGCACGTCCACCAGCGCCGCGACGCCCGCGCCGCGCAGGAGCTCGACCAGCGCCTCGGCGTCCGCGGTGCCGTGGCCGATCGTGAACAGCGTCATTGGACCGGGCTCCATCGTTCAGGTGCGGGGCCGATCAGCCGTGGGGTCAGCCGGTGCAGCATCGCAGGCAGCTCCCGCGCGTGGACGACCGCGAGACGCTGGGTGGCCCGGGTGAGCGCGACGTAGAGATCGTTCGCGCCGCGCGGGGACTCGGCCAGCACCTCGGCAGGCTCGACCAGCACGACGGCGTCGAACTCCAGGCCCTTGGCCGAGGCGATCGGGATCACGACCAC
>JAKDLE010000284.1 GCA_030453005.1 Pseudonocardia sp.
CCGTTCACCCTGTCGGAGCATACCGATCGGGGCCGATCGCGCCCCTTCGCCGGTGGTGGGGGCCACGGCCGACCGCCCGCGGGCGGTCGGCCTACCATCGGCGCGGTGGACACCCCGTCTCGGCTCGACACCGCAGGTGAGCGGGCGCACGCGGCCCCGGATCCCGCCGGGTCGCCTTCCGTTCTGAAGCGCACGCTGCACCAGCGGGGGCTCCGGATGACGCCGCAGCGCCAGCTGGTGCTCGACGCCGTCCGTGACCTCGGACACGCCACCCCGGAACAGATCTGTGCGCAGGTGCAGCGGGCCGCACCCGCCGTCAACATCACCACCGTCTATCGCACCCTGGACCTGCTGGAGAAGCTCGGACTGGTCCGGCACACGCACCTCGGGCACGGTGCACCGAGCTACTCCCAGCAGGAGCACCAGCACGTGCACCTGGTGTGCCACGTGTGCGGGGCGGTCATCGAGACCCCCTCCGATCTGATGAACGACCTCGCCGAACGACTGCGGGACGCGGCGGGTTTCGAGCTCGATGTCACGCACCTGGCCCTGTCGGGCCGCTGTGCCGACTGTGTGGAGGACGAATCGTGACCACCGACGACGCGACGACGGACCCCACCTCCGACGAGTTGGCGCCGGACGCGCCGGATGTGGACGCCGGGGTGGCCGCGCACCGCGGCGACCCGTTCGTCGAGCAGCGGGCGATGGCCCGATCGGCCGCCGTGGTCGACCGCAGCCACCGCGGGGTCATCGCGGTCCCCGGCGAGGACCGGCTGAGCTGGCTGCACATGCTGCTCACCCAGCACGTGAGCGAGCTCCCGTCCGACACCGCCACCGAGGCACTGATCCTCGACCTCCAAGGCCGCGTGCTGCATCACATGGCGGTGGCCCACACCGCGGAGACGGTCTACCTCGACACCGAGCCGGGCCGTCTCCCCGAGTTGCTCGACTACCTGACGAAGATGGTGTTCTGGTCCAAGGTCGAGCCGCGCGACGCCACCGCGGAGCTCGCGGTGCTCAGCGTCGTCGGCCCGGACACCGAGGCGGTACTCACCGCGGTCGGCGCACCGGTGCCGCCCCACGGTGGGGACCAGGGGCCGCACGGCGGGGCCCAGCTGCCGCACGGCGGGGCCCTGCCGCTGCCCGACGGCGGGGCGGTGCGGCGGATGCCGTGGCCCGGCGTCGACGCCGCCGACCTGCTCGTGCCGCGCGCCGAGCAGGAGACCTGGTGGCGGCGCCTCACGGCCGCGGGCGCCCACCCCGCGGGCACCATGGCCTTCGAGGCCCTGCGCGTGGAGTCGGGGCGCCCGCGGTTGGGCGTCGACACCGACGACCGGACGATCCCGCACGAGGTGGGCTGGATCGGCTCCGCGGTGCACCTGACGAAGGGCTGCTACCGCGGACAGGAGACCGTCGCGCGCGTCGCGAACCTCGGCCGCCCGCCCCGGCGGCTCGTGCTGCTGCACCTCGACGCGGGCGACGAGCACCTGCCGGTGCCCGGCGACCCGGTGCTGCGCGAGGGCCGGGCCGTGGGGCGCGTGGGCACGGTGGTGCAGCACCACGAGCTCGGTCCGGTGGCGCTGGCCCTGGTCAAGCGCTCGGTTGCCCTGGACGCCGACCTGACGGCCGGACGGGACGAGCGGGCCGCCCCCGCCCGCATCGACCCCGACTCGGTGCCCGCCGAGGACGCCGCGCCGCCCCCCGGTCGCGCGGCTCAGGGCGGCCTGCGCGGCTGAGTCCGGGCGGCGGAGAGCCCGGCCGGGTCGCCGTCCGGACATTCGCGCGTGAACGGAACGTGGTGGCTGTCGGCGCGTGATCGAACAGCAACCTCTTGACCCGTCGATCCAGATGATGAGACGCTGCTCCCGTATCGCGGGATCTGCGCGTAGCGTCATCCGGCGTGGACGCACCCCGATACCGGTGGGTGGTGCTCGCCGTCGGCACCGCTGCGCAGGCCGCCACCGCCGCCTACTTCCTGGGGCTGGCGGCCGTCACCCCGGCCCTGCGCGCGTACTTCGACCTCGATCTCGCCGGGGTCGGGCTGCTGATCGGCGCGATCTCCGTGGGGCTCGTGACCACCCTGATCCCGTGGGGCGGTGCCGCCGACCGGTTCGGCGAGCGCTGGGTGATGACGATCGGCCTGCTCGGGTCCGCGCTGGCCCTCGCGGCCACGGCGTTCGTCGCCGACCCGCTCGTCGCGGGCGGGCTGCTGATGCTCGCCGGGGCGTCCGGCGCGTCGGTCAACGCAGCCAGCGGGCGCGCGGTGATGACGTGGTTCCCGGCGCGCAGCCGCGGGCTCGCGATGGCGGTGCGGCAGACGTCGGTGCCGCTCGGGGCGGCGCTCGCCGCCGTCGCGCTGCCCGCGATCGCCGCGTCGGGCGGCGGGGCGGGTGGGATACCGAAGGTGTTCGCCACACTGGCCCTCACGACCCTGGCGGCGGCCGTGGCGGTGGCCGTGGCGATCCGCGAACCCCCCGACGCGCCGGTCCGGCTGGCCCGGCCCGTGTCCCGGGCCCGCGAGGTGCTGACCGACCGCAGGCTGCAGCGACTGAGCCTGGCCGGCCTGCTGCCCGTCGTGCCGCAGTTCCTGGGCTCGGTGTTCCTCGTCGAGATCCTGCACGAGGGCCCGATCACCGAGGGCGGGACGCTGTCCCTGGCGACCGCGGGCGCACTGTTGGCGCTGACCCAGGTGCTCGGGGCCGCGGGTCGGCTGGGCAACGGCGTGTGGTCCGACCGGGTCGGGAGCAGGCTGCGGCCGCTGCGGATCGTCGCCGTCGCCGTCGCCGTCGGGTTCGCGTCGGCCGCGCTCCTGCAGCCGGGTCCGGTGTGGTTGCTCGCCGCCGTGCTCGTGCCCGCCGCGGCGCTCGCGATCAGCTGGAACGGCCTGGTGTTCACCGCGGCGGGCGAGCTCGCGCCACCGGGTCGGGCGGCGACGGCGATGGCCGTCTCCAACACCGCCAACTACGTGGCCGCCGCGGCCACCCCGGTGGTGGGTGGCCTCCTCGCCCAACTGGCGGGGTGGCCCGCGGTGCTCGCTCTGGGGGCGGTGGCGGCCCTCGCCGCCCTGCTGACGCTGCGCCGCCTCGCGGAGCCGGTCACCGCCCGGCCGACGACGACCGCCGCCGGACCCGCGCAACGTGACACCGGTAATGCCACGTCGCACGTCGGGCCATGAGCACGGTACGGTGGTGCCAGGACATTGATGACATGAATGGGGCCGCCGAGACATCCGGCCGCCCCTTCCCTGTTGTAAGGGGGACCAGCCATGGGGCGCGGACGAGCCAAGGCCAAGCAGACGAAGGTGGCCCGGGAGCTCAAGTACAGCTCCCCCACCATGGATCTCGACGCGTTGCAGCGTGAGATCGGCGTCAGCGGTGGAACGGTGCTCCACGAGCCGGAGGCCGAGGTCGACGAGGTCGACCCCTACGCCCCCGACGACGATGGGGACGACACGTACCGCAGGCGTTGAGGTAGGCGCGGTGCCCCCCCCGGGGCACCGCGCCCTCACCGTCCGCGTGACTCTCGACACCTCAGCACGCCGTCACGTCGGAAGGCCCCGCCGTCGCACCCGACGGCTCTTGGACGACCGCGCTCAGAAGCGCGGGTGGTCGCCCCTCAGCTCGACACGGGGCTCCTCGGCGTCGCCGACCCGCTCGACCTCGCCGAGCACCCAGGCCGGGGTGTGCCGGGCGGTGAGCACGGCCATGGCGCGGTCGACGTCGTCGGGCGGCAGCACCGCGACCATCCCGACGCCCATGTTGAACGTCTTCTCCATCTCCGTGCGCTCGACGCGGCCGCGGGACGCGATCAGGTTGAAGATCGGGTCCGGCGTCCAGGTGCTGCGCGCGACCGTGCCGCGCACCCCGTCGGGAAGCACACGCTCCAGGTTGCGCCCCAGCCCGCCCCCGGTGATGTGGGCGAAGGTGCGTACCCCGGTCTCGGCCGCGAGGGCCAGGCAGTCGCGGGCGTAGATGCGGGTGGGGGTGAGCAGCTCCTCGCCCAGGGTGTGTCCGAACTCCTCGACGTGGCCGTGCAGGGTCATCCGGGCGATGTCGAGCAGCACGTGCCGGGCCAGCGAGTAGCCGTTGGAGTGCAGCCCGGAGGCGCCCATCGCCACCAGGACGTCGCCGGGGCGGACCCGGTCGGGCCGCAGCATCGCGTCGGCCTCCACGATGCCGACACCGGTGCCGGAGAAGTCGTAGCCGCCCGCGTCCATCAGCCCGGGGTGCTCGGCGGTCTCGCCACCGAGCAGGGCGCAGCCCGCCTGCACGCAGCCCTCCGAGATCCCCTTGACGATGGCGGCGATCTGCTCGGGCACCACCTTGCCGACCGCGATGTAGTCCTGCATGAACAGCGGCTCGGCTCCACACACCACCAGGTCGTCCACGACCATGGCGACGAGGTCGAGCCCGATCGTGTCGTGCTTGTCCAGGGCCTGCGCGATGGCGACCTTGGTGCCGACGCCGTCGGTGGAGGCCGCGAGGACGGGATCGGTGTACTTGCCGATCCTCAGCGCGAACAGCCCGGCGAACCCGCCGATGCCGTCCAGCACCTCGGGGCGGCTGGCCATCTCCGCGAAGGGCCGCAGGGCGTCGACGGCGCGTTCCCCGGCGTCGATGTCCACCCCGGCCGCGGCATAGCTGGCACGTCCCGAGCTGCTCACAGGCCCGGACGTGGACGCCGATGCGTCACCCGAGGTGGTCGGTGGCATGGTCGTTCTCGCTCTCGGCGCCGCTGAGGCGCGATGTCAGGGTGGGGTGGACCAGGTACTACTGGCGTTCGAGTTCTACGGGCGTTCGAGTTCTACGGGCGTTTGAGGGCGCCCGCGGCACCGTAACCGACCGACTCAGTCGGTACGCGTTCCGCCGACGGAGTCGGTCGGGTGGGCCCGGGATCGCCGGAGGCCGAACCCGAGACACCTTCGAGCAGGTGCTTGCCGAGCCGTGCCTCGTCGGGCAGCGGGATCGGGTACTCACCGTCGAAGCACGCCGAGCACAGGCGGGTGCGGGGCTGCTCGGTGGCCGCGATGAGGCCCTCAAGGGAGACGTAGCCGAGCGTGTCGGCACCGACGGAGCGTCGGACCCCCTCGGTG
>JAKDLE010000285.1 GCA_030453005.1 Pseudonocardia sp.
GGGTGCCCCGGCTCCGGCGGTGCGCCCCGGCGCGGGGTGGCTGATCGCCGCCGGGACCGGCGCGCTCGTGGCCGTCGCCATCGGGGTGTACGGGCGGGTCCACGAGCCCGCGTTCTTCGCGATCAACGTCGGCGGCTTCTCCAGCGGCACCGCGGCGAAGGCCTGGCTCGCGACGATCGCGGTCGTGCTGGCCGTGGTCCAGGTCGTCTCGGCGATGATCATGTATGGGCGGCTCCCGTCGATCACCGCGCCGTCCTGGGCCGGCCCGCTGCACCGCTGGTCGGGCCGGGTCGCCGTACTGGTCACGGTGCCCGTCGCCGTGCACTGCCTCTACGCGCTCGGGTTCCAGTTCGGCGAGCCGCGGGTGCTGGTGCACTCGCTGTTCGGCTGCTTCCTCTACGGGGCGTTCGTCGCGAAGATGCTGCTGCTGAACCGGCAGGGCGCTCCGAAGTGGACGCTCCCGGTGTTCGGCGGCGCCGTGTTCACCGCGCTCGTCGCGCTCTGGCTCACCTCCTCGGTGTGGTTCTTCGCCACCTCCGGCCTCACGTTCTGATGGAGACGACCATGACGACCGAACTCGGCCGCCGAACCGTGCTCGCCTCGGCCTGCGGGATCGCCTGCGGCGCCGCGCTCACCGGATGTGCAGGCTACGGACCTGGCCGGGCCACTCCCGCCACTCCCGGCACGCCAGCGGCGGCGGCAGGCGGCGGTGCCATCCCGCTCGCCGCCGTCGCGGACATCCCCGTCGGCGGCGGGGTGGTCGTCGCGGCGCAGGACACGGTGGTGACCCAGCCCGTCGAGGGCGAGTTCAAGGCGTTCACCGCCACCTGTACGCACCAGGGCTGTCTGGTCGCCACCGTCACGGACACGATCAACTGCGTATGCCACGGCAGCACGTTCGCGGTGGCCGACGGTTCGGTCGTTGCGGGTCCCGCCCCGGCCCCGCTGGCGGAGAAGGCGATCACCGTGGCCGACGGGGCCGTCCTACTCGCCTAAGTCGAGCGAGCGGCACTCTCGCCCAGCCTGGTTGGGTGAGAGTGCCGTTCGCTCTGCCGTCCGCGTCGTGTCGAACCGCGCAGCTCCGCCAGGTGGTCGCGCTGCCGCGCCACGAACGCGGCGTCGACCGGGTCGCCGTGGCCCGGCACCACGACACGCGGCTCCCGCGCCAACAGCTCGTCGAGGGTGTCGGGCCATTCGGACAGCACCGAGTCGGCGCCCACCGACGGAGGCGCGCCCTGCTCCACGAGGTCACCGGCGAACACCACGTCGTCGACGTGCACGACCAGGTCATGGTCGGTGTGTCCGCGGCCGAGGTGGAGCAGGTCCGCGCGGCGACCGCCGAGGTCGAGCGTCACCGGGGCGACGTGGTCGGGCGGCGGAGGGTCGGTGGCGGCCAGCGCGTCGGCGGTGTCGGGGTCGTCCTCGGACCGGTAGTGAGCCGCCCACTCCGCGCGCTGCGCCTGTGCCGTCGCCGTGACCGCCGCGGCACACGCCGGGAGGGCGTACACCGGGCAGGGGAGGAACGCGCCCGTGCCGAAGCAGTGGTCGAAGTGCGCGTGCGTGATCGCGACGACGAGCGGCAGTGCCGTCACGCCGCGCACGACCGCAGCCCACTCGGCTCCCTGCCGGGCGTCACCGCGGGTGTCGACCACCAGTGCCCGCTCCTCGCCGAGCACGAGCCCGACCGTGAGGTCGAGCTCGGCGTGGCGCCGGGCCAGCACGCCGTCACCGACCTCGATCCAGCGTCCCTCCACGGCGGCGACGGTAGCCGGATCATGGTGCCGCCAGGAACCCGTCCGACCGCATCCGCGGCGCCACGGGGCTGACATCGTGTGCGGCCGCCAGGTCGATGTCGGCGGCGAAGCCGTCGGCGATGAGCTCCCGCCCCGACGCCAGCCCACCGAGCACCGCTGCCAGGCCCCGTGCGCGGGCCGCGGCGAACAGATCGGCGGCCGCGTCGGCCTCGGGGGAGCGATCGGTGAGCGCCGCGGCGATCGCGCCCGCACCGAGTGCGTCCTCCATCGCCACCCGCATCGTCCCGTCCGGCCACCGCTCCCCGGCGGGCACCAGTCCCGCCGGGCCGTCGACCCCGCGCAGGGCTGCGGCAACCGCCGAGGCGTTACGCAGGCATCCGGCGAACAGCTCGGTGCCGCGGGCGGCGGTGCAGAGGGTGGCTCCGTTCGGGGACGGCAGCGCGAGCCGCGTCCCGCTCGCCAGCCCGGCCAGCGACGAGGGACGCAGCGAGGGCCCGTCACCGTGCCGGTCGCCCGCCTGCACGGCGCCGCGCGCCGCCGCGGCGGCGGGGTCGGCCGAGCGCTGGGGCAGAACGGCGGCGCCGCGTCCCACTGCGATGTCCGCCGTCGTGCAGAACGACAGCACGTCCACGACGACGACCGCCGCACACTCCGCGGCCAGCAGCTCGATCCCCTCGACACCCCACTCCAGCCGGACCCGGTACAGGCGCTGACGGTGCTCGGTCCGAGGCTGGTGGGCGATCACGGCCGTGACGCTATTGCGCTGACCGCCGGTGGCGTGCCCCGGCCTCCCTGATCGTCGTCCGTGAACGGCGGAGGCGATGGAGCACGTTGCCGGTTCCCGGACGGTGATCATGAGGGCCCGTGGTCGGGCTCCGGCTACGCCGACACGGCGCCGACCTCCGCGAGGTCGTTCGGACCCGAGGGTGCGCTCTCCGGCTCAGCAAGCCGGACCGGGCCGGGAGCCGCAGGCTGGTCGAACTGGGTGTGGTGCAGCTCGGCGTAGCGCCCGTCGAGGGCGAGGAGCTCGGCGTGGGTGCCGCGCTCGACGATGCGGCCCTGCTCCAGTACGAGTATCTGGTCGGCGGCGCGGACCGTGGACAGCCGGTGGGCGATGACGATCGCGGTGCGCCCCTCCAACGCCTCGGCGAGCGCCTCCTGCACGGCGGCCTCGGATGTGGAGTCGAGATGTGCGGTGGCCTCGTCGAGCACCACCACCCGGGGTGAGACGAGCAGGAGCCGGGCGATCGTGAGGCGCTGGCGCTCACCGCCGGAGAGCCGGGATCCGCGTTCGCCGACGACGGTGTCCAGACCGTCGGGCAGCGAGGCGACCAGATCGCCCAGGCGGGCGCGGCGCAGCGCCGACCACAGCTCGTCTTCACCCGCCTCGGGCCGGGCGAGCAACAGGTTGGCGCGGATCGACTCGTGGAACAGGTGCCCGTCCTGGGTGACCAGGCCCAGCGCGGCGCGGATCGTGTGCGAGGACAGGCGCCGGACGTCGACGCCGCCGAGGCTCACCGACCCCGAGTCGGCGTCGTAGAGGCGGGGGAGCAGTTGCGCGATCGTGGACTTGCCCGCCCCCGAAAACCCCACCAGCGCGATCATCTGCCCGGCCTCGGCGCGGAAGGACACCTCGTGCAGCACGTCGTCGCCCCCGCGGGCGTCGAGTACCGCCACCTCCTCCAGCGACGCCAGCGACACCCGCTCGGCCGCGGGGTAGCCGAAGCGGACTCGCGAGAACTCCACCGCCAGCGGCCCGTCGGGCAGCGGTGCGGGGGAGGCCGGCTCGGCGATCAGCGGCACCAGGTCGAGTACCTCGAACACCCGCTCGAAGCTCACCAGCGCCGTCATCACGTCGAGCCGTGCGCCGGCGAGCGCGGTGAGCGGTGCGTACAGGCCGGTGATCAGCAGCGACAGGGCCACGACATCACCGGTGGCCATCCCTCCGGTGAGCGCGTAGTACCCGCCGAGGCCGTAGACCAGCGCCAGCGCGAGCGCGGAGACCAGCGTCAACGCCGTCACGAAGATCCACTGCACCATCGCGGTGCGCACCCCGATGTCGCGTACGCGGGCCGCGCGGGCGACGAACTCAGCGGTCTCCTCGTCGGGCCTGCCGAACAGCTTGACCAGGGTGGCGCCCGGGGCGGAGAACCGCTCGGTCATCTGCGTGCCCATCCGGGCGTCGTGCTCGGCGGCCTCGCGCTGCAGCACGGCCAACCGTCGCCCGACCCGGCGCGCGGGCAGCACGAACACCGGCAGCAGCACCAGCGCGAGCACCGTGACCTGCCACGACAAGGTGAGCATCACCGCCAGCGTGAGCGCGAGCGTCACCAGGTTGCCCACCACGCCGGACAGCGTGTCGCTGAACGCGCGCTGCGCCCCGATCACGTCGTTGTTGAGCCTGCTCACCAGCGCCCCGGTGCGGGTGCGGGTGAAGAACGCCACCGGCTGGCGCTGGACGTGGTCGAACACGGCGGCGCGCAGGTCGAGGATCAGGCCCTCGCCGAGGGTGGAGGACAGCCAACGCTGCGCCACGCCGAGCACCGCCACGACCACGGCGATCACCGCGATCAACGCCGCGAGACCCAGCACGGTGCCCATCGAGCCGCCCCCGACGATGGCGTCGACCACCCGCCCGGCGAGCACCGGCGTGGCCACCGCGAGCGCGGCGCCGACCACGCTGAGCGCGAGGAACGCGACGAGCCTGCGGCCGTGGGGCCGGGCGAACCCGGCGATCCGGCGCAGTGTGGCCGGTGAGAAGAAACGTCGCTCGTGGTGGGCGTGGGCCGATTGGTACATCGAGTGCCACGCCACCATCTCCATGCTCATCGGGCGCTCCTTCGTGAGGGGTCGGACCAGTGTGGCGCGAGGCACCGACAATCTCGCCGACGTCGGCTGCCGCGGTGCCGGAGCGGACGCTATGAGTTGCAGTGAAGTTGAGGTCAAGGCGGCGGGGGCTGCCCGGCTTGATGTGTTCTACGTTACACTCGAAAGGGTGAACACCCAGGTCGTCGGGCCGTCCCTGGTCGGTCAGGACGTCGTGGCCGCGATGGGCGTCGCGATGCTGTTCCTGCTGGCCTGGTCGCCCACCGCGCAGTGGCTCGGCCCGCTCGTCACCGTGGCGCACGAGGGCGGTCACATGGTCGTCCTCCTGCTCACCGGTCGCGGGGTCCAGCACTTCTCCCTGACGGACGGCGGCGGCGGGGCGACGCAACCCTCGCGGGACGGCTGGATCTCGTCGATCCTCAGCGGAGTCGCGGGCTACACGACACCGCCCCTCGTCGGCCGCCTCGGGGTCGGGGTGGGGGGGGAGGGGGAGGCGGGGGGGGT
>JAKDLE010000286.1 GCA_030453005.1 Pseudonocardia sp.
CGCGTGCTGGCCCGCGCGGTCACGGGTCTGGCGGCACGAGAGCCCGCGCCTGCCGACGCCGACACCGGCGGGGCGGCGGGCACCGGCAGCGCCACCCGTCGCAACCGACGCCGAGCGGGTTCCTCCACCCAGCGGAAGGCGGCCGCGGCCACCGGGTAGGTGGCGAGCACCACCCCCGCCCCGACGACGTGCCCGAGCACCGTGTCGGCGCCGAGCTCCGGCACATACGCTTGGGCCAGCCAGAACAGCTCGAACATCGGGATGTGGACGAGGTAGAGGCTGTAGGACACGCGCCCGCCCCGCACCATCGCGGGTCGGGTGAGCAGCGTGGCCGGGCCGCGGTCGGCGAGTGCGAGGGCGCCGACGAACAGCGGGAACCAGATGATGACGACGCCGCCGCGCCCCGGCCCGGCGAACTGCCCGAACCACAGCCCCGCGGCGATCAGCACCGGCAGCACCACGGCCAGCCGGGACGCGGCCCGCCGCACCGCCTCGGTGCGCGGCAGCCGGGCCACCACCAGGTGCACGAGCACCCCGGCGCCGAACCCGCAGAGGATCCGGGTCGTCCAGCTCCAGTCGTAGTACGGGTGGCCGAGCGCGGCGTAGGACGAGGCGACGGGCAGCATCAGCGCCACCGCGCCCGTCGCGAGGACGAGGAGCGGGAGGTTGCGCAGGCGGAAGAACACCACCGCGGCGACGGGGAACAGCAGGTAGGCCAGCCATTCGGCGCTGATCGACCAGGTGGGGCCCACCCAGGACGCGCCGTCGAGGTACGCGTCGTCCCACAGCTGCACCATGAACAGCTGCTGCGCCCACTGCCCGACGCTCATGACCGGTTGCACCCCCTGGAACGCGATGTCCTCGTCGGATCCCCACACCAGCCGCGCCAGTAGCCAGAGCCCGAACAGGTGGAACACGCACGCGTACACCGGCCACATGCGGCAGAACCGCGCCCACAGGAAGCGGACGGTCGCGCCGACGCGCAGCGCGGGACCCATCGACGCGAGGTAGGTGTGGGCGATGACGAACCCGCTGAGCACGAAGAACAGGTCCACGCCGAGTGCCCCGGAGGTGATCAGCGGCCCCAGTACGCCGACCACCTCCGCGACCCCGGTCAGCGCCGTGAAGTGGAAGTGGAAGGCCACGACCCACACGGCCGCGACGATGCGCAGGCCCGTCAGACCCCGGATCTCACCGGCGGGGGCGGCTTGAGGCCCGGAAGGAGTGGTCCTCGAAGCGGCGGTCGTCACGATGGCAGCAACGAAGAGGTGTGGACCATCGGTGCGGGTGACACCCGAACCACACCTGGATGCCACAACTGGTCACTGTGCGCACACGGAGGGCTCGGGCGATCGAGTGATCGCGAGCTGGGACGCGGTGCCGCGCGACTACCAGCGGTCGAGGTGCAACACCTGGTCGAGCGGCTCGCGCTTCGCGGGCTTGAACGTCTCGCCCGTGTAGTAGGCAGTGGGCAGCAGCACACCCTGGCGCACGTGCGGCGGGATGCCGAGCAATGCCGCGATCTCCTTCTCGTAGCGCAGGTGCAGGGTGGTCCACGCGCTGCCGAGGCCGCGGGCGCGCGCGGCGATCTGGAAGCTCCACGCCGCCGGGAGCAGCGAGCCCCACAGCCCGGCCTGGTTACCCCTGGGCAGTTCCTCACCCGCGGCGATGCAGGCGATGACGTGCACGGGGACCCGACCCATCACCTCGGCGAGATAGTCGGCCGACGTCGCGACGCGCGACTGTACGGCCTGCCGCTCCGCGGAGTGACCCGCGGCGTTGCCCGCGTAGACCGACGACCGGCGGTAGCTCGCGAACGACCGGGCGTAGTGCTCGCCGATGCCCGCGCGCAGCCCGGGGTCGGTGACCACCATCCAGTGCCAGCCCTGGCTGTTGCCCCCGGACGGCGCCTGCAGCGCCACCTCCAGGCTCTCGCGCACCAGGTCGAGCGGCACCGGGCGGTCGAGGTCGAGTCGCTTGCGCACCGAGCGGGTGGTGCTGAGCAGTTCGTCGGGGCCGAGGGGAAGCGTCATGCCCCGATCATCCCGCGACACCTCCGGGCCGCGTCGACGTCCTCGGTGATTAGTCTCAGACGCCATGCTCACGCTCGACCGCCCACCCCTGCGCCGCGGCGGCTCGGGTGCCCCTCCCCGTGGGCGCGCTGCCGTGGCCGCCGTGCTGGGTGCGCTGTCGGCGGTGCTGGCGATCGCGTTCCCGTGGCGGCCGGTGCAGCAGGACCCCCTGGAGCGGCGCTGGCCCACGGTCGAGACCGGCACGGCGCCGGGGCCGGCGCCGCTGGTGGCGGTCCGACCGGAGCGTCTCGCCGCCGACGTGCCGTGTGCCGCGATCACCGATCTGGGCTCGGGCCTCGTGCTGTCCACCACCCCGCCGGATGCGCCCGGCGGCGCGGCGGTGGGCCTCGCGGTGGCGGTGTCCGACGGCGTCATGACGCTGACGGCGGGCGGCGAGGTGCTCGCTGAGGGCCCCGTACCCGCGACGCCCGGGTGCACGCTGGCCATCGACTCCGACGTCTCGACCACCACCGCGACGCTGGGCGGACGGGTGTTGGTGAACAGCGCCGAGGACCTGCGCCCCCAGGTCGTGGGCGTCTACTCCGATCTCGACGGCACCCGCGACGCCGTCGACGGCACCTCGGTGCGGATCACCGTGGACAACCGCTACGACACCGAGGCGTCCGTGCTGAAGATCGTGGTCGGGGTGCTGGCCGTGCTGGCACTGCTCGGCTGCCTGGTCGCGGTGCACGGGCTCGACCGCAGGCACGGCCGCCGGTTGGTGCGGGTGCGTCCGCGCCGGGCGACCCGCCGCGGCGTCGACCCGGTCCGCGACGTCGTGGTGCTCGTCACCATGGTGGTGTGGCTGTTGATCGGCGCCGTCACCGCCGACGACGGCTACATCCTGACGATGGTGCGCACCGCCGAGGACACCGGTTACGTCGGCAACTACTACCGCTGGTTCGACGTGCCCGAGGCGCCGTTCGGCTGGTTCTACGAGCTGTACGCGCCGTGGGCGGCGGTGAGCGACTCGCCCGCCTGGCTGCGGCTGCCGTCGCTGGCGATGGGCGTCGCGTCGTGGCTGCTGCTCTCGCGCGGGCTGCTGCCGCGGCTGGGCCGCCAGGTGCGGCAGAGCCGCGCGGCCGGCTGGGCCGCGGCCACGGTGTTCCTCTGCTTCTGGCTCCCATTCGGGTCGGGGCTGCGGCCCGAGCCGGTCGTCGTCCTCGCGTCGCTGATCACCTACGTCGCGCTGGAACGGGCGCTGGTCGTGCGCAGGCTGCTGCCGGTGGCGCTCGGGTTGACCGCGGCGGCGTTCGCGGTGGCCGCGACCCCGACGGGGCTGCTGGCGGTGGCCCCGTTCCTCGCGGCGGGCCGGCCGCTGCTGGTGCTGTTCCGCGCCCGCGCGCAGACGCACGGCTGGGCGGCCGTCGTGGCGCCCGTGCTCGGCTCCGGGCTGATCGTGCTCGTCGCCGTGTTCGGCGACCAGCCGATCGCCGCGGTGCTGGAGGCCACCCGCGTCCGCACGGAGATCGGGCCGAACGTGCCGTGGTTCAACGAGCTCGTGCGCTACGTCGACCTGTTCGCCGCCAGCCAGGACGGGTCGCTGGCCCGCCGCTTCCCGGTGCTGCTGCTGCTGCTGTGCATCGGGGTCTGCTCGGCGGTGATCCTGCGCCGCGGCGGCATCCCGGGCGCGGCGCTGGGCCCGAGCAGGCGGCTGATCGCGGTGACGCTGCTCGGCTTCGTCGTGCTCGCGCTCACCCCGACGAAGTGGACGCACCACTTCGGCGTGTTCGCGGCCGTCGGGGGCGGCGTCGGAGCATTGGCGGCGCTGGCCACCAGCGCCGCGGTGCTGCGGTCGGGTCGCAACCGGGCGGTGTTCGCGGCGGCCGTCCTCGGCGTGGCCGCGCTCGCCTTCACCGGGCCCAACGCCTGGATGTACGTGTCGAACTGGGGCGTCCCGTGGTTCGACCGCGCCCCGGTGATCGGCGGCGTCGAGGGCTGGGAGGTGCTGCTGTTCGCCGCAGCATCGTGCCTCGCCGTCGCCGGAGTGGCGCACCTGCGGGGTCCCGCCGAACCGGTCGTCGCTCCGCCTGAGCGTGCGAACGGGCTGCGCGGCCGCGCGTTGAGGCTCGGCTCGGCGCCCCTCGTGGTGATCTGCGGCGCGATGGTGCTCTTCCAGGTCGCGTCGATGGCGAAGGGCGTGCACGCGCAGCGGGCGAGCTACTCCCTGGGCGGGGACGTCCTGAGCCGCGCGGGCCTGGGCTGCGGGCTCTCCGACCACGTGCTGGTCGAGCGCGACCCGCGCAGCGGGGTGCTGTCGCCCGCCGCGCCGCGGCCCTCCGACGAGCCGCCGCTCGCCGAGGGGTTCGCGGTCGGCGCGGTGCCCCCGCCCGGCGGCAGCACCGGCGCCTCCGACGACGACTACGTCCTGCGCAACGGGCTCGGCACCGGCCCGGCGCCCGCCGTCGGCAGCTACCGGCCCGAAGGCGGCACCGGCGAGTTCCGCTCCACCTGGTTCGCGCTGCCCGCGGGCGTCGACGTCCCGCTGACGGTGGCCGTGGCCGGTGCGACGCCCGCCGCCACGACCGTCTCCGTCGAGTTCGGCCGCGTGGGCCCGGCGGGCACCGAGGTGCTCGCCGAGACCCCGCTGGGCGACGTCGCCGGGGGCGAGCCCGGCTGGCGCGACCTGCGCACCGACGTCCCTCCGGGGGCCGACGTGGTGCGGCTGCTCGCCGAGGACCGCGCCGTCGCCCCGATGGGGTGGATCGCGCTCACCCCGCCGCGCGTCCCCGCGCTCGCCCCGCTCACCGAGGCGGTGGGCGACGAACCGACGCTCGTGGACTGGCCCGTGGGCTTCGCGAACCCGTGTGTGCGGCCGTTCGCGGTGGTCGACGGCGTCGCGGAGGTCCCCACCTACCGGCTGCTCGCCGACGAGCAGCTGCGCGGGCTGGGCGACGCCTGGTCGGCGGCCTCGGCCGGCGGGCCGTTGGCCTGGCGCGACCTGGTCGGGCGCGAGGGGCCCGTGCCCGCCTACCTCGACGGTGAGCCCGAGCGCGACTGGGGTGAGCTGCG
>JAKDLE010000287.1 GCA_030453005.1 Pseudonocardia sp.
GGCCGACGTGGACGGGCTGCTCGCGCGCGCCGCGCGCTGGCAGGCGGGCGGCGGGATGGTGTTCGACGGCGTCGCGCCGTGGGTGGTGCGGGCCTCGCGCCTGCACCCGGCGATGCGCCGGGCCGGGACGGCGTTCCGGTCGGCGTTCGACGTCGACGCCGTGGCGCGGCGGTTCCCGCAGCTGCGGGTGCTGCAGTCCACGTCGGTGACGGTGGCGCTGGGCACCGACTCGCCCACGCCGTGGGGCCGCCTGGCCTACCGGTTGTTCGACACCCTGCGCGTCCTGCGTACTTCGATGATCGTCCACGAGCTCGCGCTGCCCGCACCGGCGGAGCGGCCCGACTGACCCCCTCGACCAGATTGGCGGACCCCATGGACCTGCTCGACACGGCCCGACCCTGGCTGGTGCCGCTGGAGCCGGCAGGCCCGTCGGCCACCCCACTGCTGTGCTTCCCGCACGCGGGCGGCTCGGCCAGCTACTACTTCCCCTGGGCCGCGGCACTTGCCCCCGACGTCGCCGTGGCCCCGGTGCAGTACCCCGGACGCTACGATCGCCGGACCGAACCGATGCCGCCCGACCTGCAGTCGCTGGCGGTCGCCGTCGCCGAGGCCGTCGGGCCCGTCGTCGAGCAGCGGCCCTGCGTGTTCTTCGGGCACAGCATGGGCGCCGTGCTCGCCTACGAGGTGAGCAGGCTGCTGGCCGACCGCGGCCCCGGGCCCGAGCGGCTCGTCGTCTCCGGACGGCGGTCGCCCACGTGCCACGTCGAGGAGACGGTCCACCTCGCCGACGACGCGAGCGTGCTGGCCGAGCTGCGGACGCTCGGCGGGCAGAGCACGGCCGTGCTCGACGACCCCGACATCCGCGCCCTGTTCCTGCCGGTCATCCGCGGCGACTACGCGTTGATCGAGAACTACCTGCACCGACCGGGACCGGCGCTGACCTGCCCGCTCACGATCCTCACCGGCGACGCCGACCCGCGCGTCACCCGCGAGCAGGCGGAGGCGTGGCGGACGGTGACGACGGGGGAGAGCGAGCTGTTCGTCAGGCCGGGCGGGCACTTCTTCCTCGACGGCGACCGCCCGTTCGTGACCGATCTCCTGCGCAGCCGCGTCGCGGGCCTGCGCAGCGTTTGAAGTTCCTGCGCGCGGCCGCCCGCACTCGACGAACCGGCCCCCGCCCGATCCGGGCAGGGGCCGACGTGTGGGCGGGGGTCGTGCAGCTCAGCGGGCGACGGTGGCCGCCAGCATGCGCCGCTCCCGCGCGGACAGGGGCGGCTCCTCGAGCGCCGGCCGCAGCTGCGCGGACCGCAGCGCCGCGATCACCCCGGGCTCCTGCAGGCTCGTGACCGGTGACGACAGCGAGGCGACCTCGGTGTAGGCCGCGCTGACCTGCGGGTCGCGCAGAGCCGCCACACCCAGGAGGTTGACGAACTCGTTGCGGCCCGCGGTGTCCTGCAGGGCCGGGTCGACGAGCTGGATGCGGCACCCCGGGTAGGCGAGGTCCTGCGAGACGGCCAGCATCCACGGGTCCGCCTGCGCGGCGGCCACGTCGGCCTGGACGCCCGCGAACATCTCGGGCGCTAGACCGTGGCGGCGCAGCCGGTTGCCGAGGGCGCGCACCGTGCGGGCTGCCGACGACATCCCGTGGCCGTAGACGGGGTTGAGTGCCGCGACCGCGTCGCCCAGGCACACCAGACCGGTGGGCCAGCTCTCGGCGCGGTCGTAGTGCAGGCGCCGGTTCTTCGTGCTGCGCGACTGGTGGACCGGGGTGATCGGCTCCGCCTCGGCGAGCAGCCTCCCGACCACCGGGTGCCGCAGGCCCGCCGCGAACTCGAGGAAGTCGTCGTCGCGCGAGGTCGGCTCGTCGCCGCGGGTGCCCGAGAGCGTCACCAGCCACTGCCCGTCCTCGATGGGCATGACGAGCCCGTTGCGGCCGGGCGTGCCGGTGCGGTGGTCCGCGTAGACCGACACCAGCGGGAACGCGGCGAGGTGCGGCGGGGGGCGGAACCGCCGCGTGGCGTAGACGAGGCCGGAGTCGACGACGTCCTCGGGGACGTGCCCGATGCCGAACTCCTGCAGGCGCGCGGCGGTCCGGCTGCCGCGCCCGCCGGCGTCGACGACGATGTCGGCCGGCAGCTCGCGGGCCTCGTCGCCGCCGACGGGGCGGATCGTCACGCCCGTGACGCGGTCGGCGTCGCCGGTGAAGCCGGTGACCTCGGTGCCGTCGACGACGGTCACACCGGGCACGGCCGCGGCCCGGCGGCGCACGACGGAGTCGAGGAGCGGTCTGCTGCCGACGACCATGAACTGGCTCGGGTCGAACCGGTGCTGCCACCCGTAGGCGGTGAGCGAGACCAGGTCGGACTGCACACCGAGACTGCGGGCGCCTGCGGCGACCAGCTCGTCGAGCACTCCCGGGTAGAGGGACTCGATGATGCGCGCGCCCCCGGACCACAGCAGGTGCGCGTGGCGGCCCTGGGGCACGCCCTTGCGGTCGTGCGGGCCGTCCGGGAGCTCGTCCCGTTCGACCACCACCACCTCGTCGACGTGCCGGGCGAGTACCTGGGCGACCAGCGCGCCCGCCGTACCGCCACCGATGACCACTCCGCGCGTGGGGTCGCTGCTCATGGCTCGCGAGCCAACGCGGCCCACCTAAATCGGGTCCAAAGACCGCCGCCGCCACCACCAAGCCCCGATTTAGGACGCGCGCCGAGGCTCGTCCCTCGTCAGGGGAATGCCGTACGCGACTACGACGGGGATCCGCCACATGGCAAGTGAGGAACAGCTTCTCGAGCAGCTGAAGTGGGTCACCACCCAGCTGCGGACCGCTCGTGCGATCGTGACGGCGCACGAGGCGGCCGCGCGCGAGCCGATCGCCGTGGTGGGGATCGGGTGCCGCTTCCCCGGCGGCGTCGCCGGTCCTGAGGACCTGTGGGACCTGGTCGCCGACGGCCGCGACGCCACCGGCGAGGTCCCGCCCGCGCGGGGCTGGGACGCCTGGCCGTGGTTCCACCCCGACCCCGAGCACGAGGGCACCTCCTACGTGCGCCGCGGCGGCTTCCTCGACGACGTCGACGCCTTCGACAACGGCTTCTTCGGCATCGCGCCGCGCGAGGCACTCGCCATGGACCCCCAGCAGCGGCTCCTGCTCGAGACGAGCTGGGAGGCGTTCGAGCGGGCCGGCATCGACCCCGACGACCTCGCCGGGTCCGACGTCGGCGTGTTCGCGGGCGTCGCCTACAACGGCTACGGCGCCTCCGGCGGCCCGGGCGGCGAGCACGCAGGGCACGGCCTCACCGGCGCGTCCCCTGCCGTTGCCGCGGGCAGGCTCTCCTATACGTTCGGCTTCCACGGGCCGGCCGTCACCGTCGACACGATGTGCTCGTCGTCGCTGGTGGCGCTGGACCTGGCCTGCCGGTCGCTGCGGGCAGGGGAGTGCAGTGCCGCGCTCGCAGCGGGCGCGATGGTGATCGCCGACCCGACCGAGTTCGTCGAGTTCAGCCGTCAGGGCGCCCTGTCGCCGGACGGGCGCTGCCGCCCGTTCTCGGCACAGGCCGACGGCACGGCGTGGGCCGAGGGCGTCGGGGTGCTGCTGGTGGAGCCCCTGTCACGGGCCCGCGAGCTGGGCCACCCGGTGTGGGCCGTGGTCCGCGGCTCCGCCGTGAACCAGGACGGGCGCAGCAACGGGCTGACCGCGCCCAACGCGAGCGCGCAGCGCGCCGTGATCTCCGCCGCTCTGGGCCGGGCCGCCCTGCACCCGCACGAGATCGACATGGTGGAGGCGCACGGCACCGGCACCCGGCTCGGCGACCCCATCGAGGCCAGGGCGCTGGCGGAGGTCTACGGCCATGACCGGCCGCGCGGCCCCCTGATGCTCGGGTCGGTCAAGTCCAACATCGGGCACGCCCAGGCCGCGGGCGGCATGGCAGGTGTCATCAAGACGATCATGGCGCTGCGGCACGGCCGGATGCCGGCGTCGCTGCACGCCGAGGACCCGACGGCCGAGGCGGCGTGGGGCGAGGACATCGCGCTGCTCGACTCGGAGCGGGAGTGGCCCGCAGGCCCCGCGCCGCGCCGGGCCGCGGTCTCGTCGTTCGGGGCCAGTGGCACCAACGCGCACGTCGTCCTCGAGGAGGCGCCCGCGGCCGCCCGTCCACCAGCGGCGGCGGAAGCGGCGCCCGTGCAGGTCTGGCCGCTCTCCGGCCTCGACGCCTGCGCGGTCCGCGCCCAGGCGGCGCGGCTCGCCCATGCCCTGCCGCACCTGCTCGCCGACACCTCGCCCAACCTGGTGGGCGCGGCGCTCGCCGGGCGGCACGCGTTCGCCGAGCGCGCCGTGGTCGTCGGGGCGCCCGCCGAGCTGGCGGAGGGTCTCGACGCGCTCGCGGCGGGAGAGCCCACCCCGGCCGTCGTCGCGGGCCGCGCGCTGCCGGCGCCGCGCGTCGTGTTCGTGTTCCCCGGGCAGGGCGCCCAATGGCCGGGCATGGCCGCCGAGCTGCTCGACCACGCGCCGGCGTTCACCGCGGCGCTCGCCGAGTGCGAGGCCGCGCTGGCCCCGCACGTGCCGTGGACCGTGCGCGACGTCCTGCGCGGTGCGCCCGGCGCTCCGGACCTCGGCCGCGTCGACGTCCTCCAACCCGTGACGTGGGCGGTCAACGTGGCGCTCGCCGCGGAGTGGCGGGCGCACGGGGTCGAGCCTGCGGCGGTCGTCGGGCACTCACAGGGCGAGGTCGCCGCGGCCGTCGTGGCGGGCGCGCTCACCGTCGCCGACGGCGCCCGCGTCATCGCGCAGCGGTCGCGGCTCGTCGGGGCCCGGCTGGCCGGGGCGGGCGCCATGGCGTCGCTGCGGATGGCCGCACCCGAGCGCGACGCGCTGCTCGCCGGCGAGCCCGAGGTCGAGCTCGCCGGCCACACCGGCCCCACCTCGGTCGTCGTGTCCGGTACCCCGGACGGTGTCGCCCGGCTCGCCGCCGCCGCACCCGACCACGTCCGCACCATCGATGTCGACTACGCCTCCCACACCCGCCACGTCGACGTGCTGCGCGCCGAGCTGGCGGC
>JAKDLE010000288.1 GCA_030453005.1 Pseudonocardia sp.
GGACCGTGATCCCCACGAGTCGCACGCTTCCGCGGCGGCGACCGCAGCACCGTGCGCCAGACGGTGATCACCGCTCGACCCGGCGACGGGACGCCGACCGGCTGACGCCCGTCGCTGCCCCTGATCGTCGTCGCGAGGTGGCCGCGGAACCGCCGTCCACGACGGAGCAGGTGGCCCGGTGACCCGGTCGCTCGGCCAGAACGCGCCGTCCGAGGCGCTGGCCGAGGCGATGGCCCGGCTGCCCGGCGGGATGACGGCCCGGCGCGGCCTGGCCGGGGCGGGACGGCGAGCTGGCGGTCGAGGCCGCCATCGATACCGGGGTGGTTGATCCCGTGGCGGCCGATCCCGGGGTGGCTGATCCCGTGGCGGTCGGCCCCCGCGGGCCTGTGGCAGGCGGGCCCCGCGCGCCGGGCCCGGCGGGCGTGCTGATCGCGCCCGATCGGGTCCGGGTGTCGCACGGCCGCGACCCCCGGCTGCCTGCGCTCTGAACGGTGTCGACCTGGTGCTGGGGCCGGGGCAGGCCGCGGCGTAACCTGCGCCGCCGGGCGAGTTGCTTGTAGGCGGGTCTCCCGGCGCGCCTACGGGACATGGCACGGCCACCGCTTGATCCTCTTCGGGTTCCTTCCACAGAGCTCGAAGACGAGGAAGACGGTGGCCGTGGTGGTCAGTGTGCCGCACGAGGGTGTCCCGGGCCAGGACACGATCGCGGCCCGGCGGGGTGATCTCGTTCGGTTCCGGCAGGAGTTCTATGGGTCGTTGACCGCGCGGGCGGATGCGTTGTTCGAGCTGACCGACGCGGTGCTGTGCGCCGATGGGCCGGTCCGCTCCGTGGTCGATCTGAGCTTGGTGGCCGAGCACCGCCGGGGGCACGGCGCGATGTATGACGCGCTCGGGCACGGTGGGGTGGAACCGGAGTGGCTGCGCCGGTCGCTGGCCTCGTTGCCGCTGCCTCGGGCCACCGACGGGCGTCGGATCGTGCTCGCCGTGGATGTCTCCCCGTGGCTGCGTTCGGACGCCCCGACCAGCGCCGAGCGGCTGTTCTGCCACGTGTACGGCCGCGGGAAGGGTCAGGCCCAGATGATCCCGGGCTGGCCGTACTCGTTCGTCGCCGCCCTCGAGCCGGGCCGGACCTCGTGGACCGCGGTGCTCGACGCGGTCCGCCTGGGCCCGGCCGATGACGCCACCGCGGTCACCGCCGCCCAGCTGCGCGCGGTGGTCGAGCGGCTGGTCGAGGCGCAGCACTGGCGCGCTGGTGACCCGGACATCCTGATCGTCGCCGACGCGGGCTACGACATCCCGCGGCTGGCGTTCGTGCACCAACGCGCGGCTGCTGAGCCGACACCGGCGCGAGTCGTAGTTCCCGGTCTGGCGGTCCGTTATCGTCGGGCGGTTCGATCCAGAGCGGCCACTCGGCCGCCTGGCCGGCGTCCTCGGCCGAGACGCCATGCTTGAGCGCACCTGGGTGAACCTTCACGCCCCGAGATGGACCAGTGCGGCGCGGATGGCTTCGGACCTGCTCATGTCGTTCCTGGCTGCGGCCTGATCCACGCTCGTCGACGTCGTAGCCGGCTTCCGCCTCGTCTGCCCCGCGTTGAATCTGCTCTTCAGCCACCACATCGCCGCGCTGGGGGGCTGTCATGATCGCGTGATGGCCGCAGCCGAGTTCCCTGTGTCGGACGGCTTCACCCGAGTCCAGCGCCGCAGCCCCTTCCTCGACCTGCTCGGAGCGCTGCACGTGCGCGACGACGACGGGCAACCGGTCTACGGAATGCGCGTCCGTCCCCAGCACGCCAACAACCGGGGTGCAGCCCACGGCGGGGTGCTGATGACCCTCGCGGACCTTGTCCTGGGGTACACGACGGCGTTCGCGAGCGACCCGCCCCTGCCACTGACCACCGCGAGCATGAGCGTCGACTTCGTCGGCGCCGCCCAGGTAGGCGAATGGCTCGAGGGGCGAGCCGAGATCGTCCGCACCGGGCGGTCGCTCGCCTTCGCCACCTGCTACCTCACCGTCGGCGACCGCCGTGTCGTCCGGGCCAGCAGCGTCCTCGCTGTCGGCGCCACACCACTTTCAGGCCCGTTGCCGCGCTGACCCCCCATCCGGTCGCAGATGTTGCCCCGTCCGCACTCAGGGCAGCCGCTGGCCGAAGGGCGTGATCAACCCGAGCGGGGGATCGTACCGTGAACAATCGCCTTGCGGGACGAGTCGTAGCGCAAGGGCGGTAGCGCCGGTGAACCAGCGCACCGCCGACAGCGGTTGCGACCTCAGCCCGATGACGAGGGTCCGCGCCCACGGAGTACGTCGAGAATCTGTTGCTGTCCGCTCTCGAGCCTGGCGAACCCGGTGTCGACCTTCGCTTCGAAGGCGTCGATCTTGCCGTCCACAACGCTGAGCAGGTCGTAGACGGCCTCGAACTCGTTGTCGTGCTGACGGAGCTTACGAGCAACGTCGGTCGGGTCGGGCGCGGTCATCCCTGGACAGTACTGGCTGGCTCCCAGACGTCGGATCCGTAGGCGGATCCGTCATCGGGACTGAAGCGGTCCTGGGCGTGAGCGGCGTGCTCGTGCCGGTCGTCGTTCCTCTTCCGGGACTACTTGGGAGAGAGGTGGCCGACGGCTTCGAGGTTGATGCCATCGCATCGGGTCGAGGACGAAGGCGCCGTAGTAGTCGGCGGGCCACCCTTCACCGGCATCTCGACCGGTGGCCCAGCCTGGGATGACATGCGGGGTCGGCACCGGCATCACCTCAGCGGTGACTCATCTGCTGATCATGTCGAAGGCGGGGGAGTCGGTGAAGTCGGTGAGCCGGAGAAGGGCCAGTACCCGGGCCATGGGGGGTGGAGGGTGGCGTAGTTGCAGGCGGGTGTCGTGGGTGACGAGGGTGTCGGCGACTGCGATGAGGGCGCGGACTCCGGAGACCGAGCAGAACCGCACCTCGGACACGTCGATGCAGCGGATGCCTGCGGTAGTCGCCGCGTACAGGGTGGCGAGTAGTCGGTCGGTGTTGCTGAGGTCGAGTTCGCCGCCCACCCAGATGGCGTCGTCGGCGACGGTGGCGTGCCACAGCTGGCCGGTGACGGCGCGGTGGTGCACCGCGAGCATCTCGTCGCGCAGCGCGGGAGCCATGTGGTCGGGGTAGCGGCACAGCGCGCGCAGTGGTAGCTCTCGGGTGAGCTGGTCGAGGTCGCGTTCGTGGGCGCGCAGTTGCTCGAGGTCGGCGGTCGCGGCGCGCGTCGCGGCCTCGTCGCTGGTGCTGGCCAGCCCGGTGAAGCCTTCGTCTCGGGCGCGGTCGATCAGCTCGACGTGGAGTTTCCGCAGTGCCTCGTGGTGGCCGTCGGTCGCGGTGAACAGTTCCGCGGCGTCGAGGAACTGCACTTGCCCGGGTCGGGGCTGCCCGTCGGGTGAGGTTGTCGCGGGGTCGGTCGGGGTGAGCCAGGCCGTCAGTTGGGTGAGAGCGGCGTCGGTGGGGGCGTGTTTGCACAGCACCCGTTCGCCGCGGGTGACCGCCGCGCGCACCCACTCGTTGAGGCGTCGCCCGTGCTGGGCGGGTGTGGACACCAACCACAAGGGGTGCACTGTCTCGTGTCGGTCGACCTGGTGTCGGTCGACGTCGTGTCGGTCGGCGCGGCTCACCAATTCATCCTGTCGTGACGCGGCGTCTCGGGTGCAACTCCGTGCTGCGCTCGGCCGCTGCGCCTGGGTGAGCGCAGGAGGTCTCTCGCACCGATTCCGCTGTGCGGAGGGGGGGGGGGGGGCCCGGGGTCCGGGGCGACGGTCAGGACCGAGGCTGGGATCTGCGCGAGTCGCTCGGCGGTGCGCAGGTCCACCACGCCGCGCAGCCGCAGCTCGGCCACCACCGGACCCGTGGTGAGCACGACATCGAGTTCGGCACCGCCGGCGCCGGCGCTGGGGGAGGGGCCCGGTTGGTTCTGCGCGTCGACGGGTACTCGCCGAGCAGATCTCGTGATCATCGGTTGCACTTCCCGTCCGCGTCGCTGGGTGCACGCCCGGCCGGGGGGTTCGACGATGTGCTCGCGTCCGGACATGCCGTGGTCGCGGCTGTGGTTTCAACCAGCACCGACGCTAGGTGCTGGAGCGCGGTCGTGCAATCGCGTCGTGGTCACGACTCGGGGGTCGGGGCTCGGCTGCTGCTGGTTGCGGCGACCAGTTCGGTGGCCACGACCCGGAGTTTGACGTTGCGTCGTTGGGACATGGTGCGCAACGTCGTGAACGCCTCGTCGGGTGGGCAGCGCTGTGCGGCCATGACGATGCCGATGGCCTGGTCGATGACCGAGCGTGAGGACAGTGCGGTGCGCAGGTGTTCACTGAGTGACACCTCGTCGTAGTGGCGCAGGGCGGCGGTGAGCACGAGCGTGGCCTGCCCGGCCAGCAGCGTGACGAGCTGTCGTTGTTCGGCGCCGAACCCGTGCGGGGCGCGGGCGTAGAGGTTGAGCACCCCTACCGGTGCGTGGTTCACGACCAGTGGGATGGAGTGCACCGAGTGGATCCCGTGGCCCAGCGCGATCCGGGGGTAGTCGGCCCAGCGGGTCTCCCGGGCCAGGTCCGGCGCGTCGACGATCCGCCCGGTGGACAGGGCCTGCAGGCAGGGGCCCTCTTCACGTTCGTACTGTTGCTCGTCGAGTTGGCGGGCCAGCGCGTCGGCGGCGCCCACGGTCATCACCCGCCCGTCCTGGGCCAGGGTGATCGCGCAGGTCGCGACCACCTCCACGGTGCGCACCGCCTGTTCGGCGACGCCTTGGAGCAGGTCCTCGAAGGTGTCGGTCGAGAGCAGCAGCGCGGCGAGCTCGGCCACCGCGCCGGTGCCGAGTGGAGTGGGACCGGTCACCGGTCACGACCTGAACCGACACCGCGCGGCCACTCACAGCTCAGGGAGAAGTCGGGGTGTCGCGGTTGTGAATCACCCGAAACGGCGGCGCGGTGTGATCCGCGGCGCGAGGACGTCCCCAGCACCTCCCAGCGTGTGTTGAGCGCCGCGCTCAGTGAGGATGTCCGCGTCATGGCGGCTGCGGGTGTCGG
>JAKDLE010000289.1 GCA_030453005.1 Pseudonocardia sp.
CGCAGAAGCCGTCCGCCGTCCCGTCTGCGGCCGCCCCGCCCACCCGGCGGTTGCTGCTGCTCGACGGGCACTCGCTCGCCTACCGGGCGTTCTTCGCGTTGCCTGCGGAGAACTTCCGCACCGGCACGGGGCAGACCACCAATGCGGTCTACGGCTTCACCTCGATGCTGATCAACCTGTTGCGCGACGAGGCGCCCACGCACCTCGCGGTGGCGTTCGACGTCTCGCGCAAGACGTTCCGCTCGGAGCGCTTCGCCGAGTACAAGGCGAACCGCACGACGACCCCTGACGACTTCCGGGGTCAGGTCGACCTCATCAAGGAGGTGCTCACCGCGCTGGCGATCCCGTTCTTCGCGGTCGAGAACTTCGAGGCCGACGACGTCATCGCCACGCTCGCCACCCAGGCCGAGGTCGCCGGTTTCCAGGTGGCCATCACCACCGGTGACCGCGACGCGTTCCAGCTGGTCAGCGAGAACGTCATGGTGCTCTACCCGACGCGCGGGGTCTCCGAGCTGGGCCGGATCGACCCGGCGGCGGTGATGGCGCGTTACGGCCTCACCCCGGAGCAGTACCCCGACTTCGCGGCGCTGCGCGGCGACCCGAGCGACAACCTGCCCAACATCCCCGGTGTCGGGGAGAAGACCGCGGCGAAGTGGGTGCGCGAGTACGGGTCGCTCGCCGAGCTCACCGACCGCGTCGACGAGGTCAAGGGCAAGGCGGGCGACGCGCTGCGCGCCCACCTGGCCGGGGTGCTGCTCAACCGGCAGCTCACCGAGCTGGTCCGCGACGTGCCGCTCTCCGCCGGGCCCGCCGAGCTGGAGGTGCGGCCGTGGGACCGCGACGCCGTGCACCGGCTGTTCGACGAGCTGGAGTTCCGGGTGCTGCGGGAGCGGCTGTTCTCCACGCTGGTCTCCGCGGAGCCGGAGGCCGAGGGCGGCATCGAGGTGCAGGGCGCCGCGGTCGGGCCCGGCGCGGTGCGGGCCTGGCTCGACGCGCACGCCCGCGACGGGCGCCGGGTGGGGTGCGCGTTCTCAGGGCTCACCGGTGGGGCCGTCTCCGGCGATCTGGCCGGCGTCGCGCTGGCGACGGGGGAACCGTCGGTCGAGGCCCGCGCCGACGGCGCCGCCGCGGGCGTCCCCCAGGCAGGCTACCTCGACGTCACCACCCTCACCCCGGACGACGAGGCGGCGCTGGGGGAGTGGCTGGCCGACGCCTCGGTGCCCAAGGCCGCCCACGACGCCAAGTCGGCGCTGCACGCCCTGCGCGGTCGGGGCTGGACCCTGGCCGGGCTCACCAGCGACACCGCGCTCGCCGCCTACCTCACCCGGCCCGGGCAGCGCAGCTTCGACCTCGCCGACCTCGCGCTGCGGCACCTGCGCCGCGAGCTGCGGGTCGACGGCGAGGACGATGGCGGCCAGCTCGCGCTGCTCGGCCTCTCGCCGTCGGACGGGGGCCTCGACGCCGACGGCCCCAGCGGCGAGGAGCAGGCCGACGCGAAGCGGGCGAGCGGGCAGATGGTGGCGGCGTCCGCGGTGGCCGAGCGGGCCGACGCGCTCGACGTCGAGGTGGCGGAGAAGGCGGCCACCGCGCTGCTCGCCGGCCTGGAGCTGCCGCTGGTGTACGTGCTGGCCGAGTGCGAGACCGCGGGCATCGCGGTCGACGGCGACGCGCTCACCGCGTTGGAGGCCGACTTCGCCGCCCAGGTCAGGCAGGCCGCGCAGGACGCGTACCGCGTCATCGGCAAGGAGATCAACCTCGGCTCGCCCAAACAGCTGCAGGTCGTGCTGTTCGACGAGCTGAACATGCCCAAGACCAAACGCACGAAGACGGGCTACACGACCGACGCGGACGCCCTGGCCACGCTCTACGAGCAGACCGGCAACGAGTTCCTGGCGCACCTGCTGGCCCACCGCGACGCCACCCGGCTCAAGGTCACCGTCGACGGCCTGCTCAAGTCCGTGGCCGACGACGGGCGCATCCACACCACCTACAGCCAGACCATCGCGGCCACCGGGCGGCTGAGCTCCACCGAGCCCAACCTGCAGAACGTGCCGATCCGCACCGCCGCGGGGCGCCGGATCCGCGAGACGTTCGTGGTGGGTGAGGGCTACGGCGAGCTGATGACGGCCGACTACAGCCAGATCGAGATGCGGATCATGGCGCACCTGTCGGAGGACGCCGCGTTGATCGAGGCGTTCCGCAGCAGCCACGACTTCCACGCCGAGACGGCGGCGCGGGTGTTCAAGGCCGAGGCCACCGCCGTCACACCGGCGCAGCGGGCCAAGATCAAGGCGATGAACTACGGCCTGGCCTACGGGCTGAGCGCGTTCGGCCTGTCCAACCAGCTGCGGATCTCCACCGAAGAGGCCCGCGGCCTGATGGACGAGTACTTCTCCGGCTTCGGAGGGGTGCGCGACTACCTGGCCGGGGTCGTCGACCGCGCTCGCAAGGACGGGTTCACCGCCACCATCATGGACCGCCGCCGCTACCTGCCCGACCTCACCAGCGACAACCGCCAGCGCCGGGAGATGGCCGAGCGGATGGCCCTCAACGCCCCCATCCAGGGCAGCGCGGCCGACATCATCAAGGTGGCGATGCTCGGCGTGCACGGCGCGCTCACGGCCGAGGGCCTGCGCAGCCGCATGCTGCTGCAGGTGCACGACGAGCTCGTGCTGGAGGTCGCCGAGGGCGAGCGCGAGCAGGTGGAGACGCTCGTGCGCCGGGAGATGGCCGCCGCCGCGGAGCTGTCGGTGGCGCTGGAGGTGTCGGTGGGCTACGGCCGCAGCTGGGACGACGCGGCCCACTGACCCACGGCAGGACGCAGCGGCGGATCCCGGTCACAACATCTCGTGGCAGGTCAGCAAGCAGCTCCCCAACATGACGCCGACCGTGGTCACACACACGGCGCAAGCGGCGATGATGGCGGGAACTGTTACGGGTTGGGTACCGGTATGACGCCCGCCGCGAGTGTCGCCACACACGCGCCGCAGACACCCGGCACGACGCCGACCATCCATTCCGGAATGGTGCTCATGCATTCCGGTTAGCAGGCCGCGAAGTCCTGGGTGGGGTCCGTCGGGTAGGTCTCGGTCTCCCGGACGTCGTCATCACCACTGTCGTCGTCGGTGGGTACCGCCCCGATCTTGGACCAGTGCGCGCTGAGTACGCCTGCGCTCTGGATGAGATCGAACCACAGCTTGCCGTCGCGCATGACGAGATGCAGAACCGCGCGTCGCTCGGAAGCTATCTCGTGCTCGAAGGAGAGCAGGTCGCCGAGGTCGTCCCGAATGCGGCGCGGGAGACGGTCTGCGTCGACGCCGACAAGCCGGCCGGCCTGTCGGCGTCGAACGTCGAGAGCGAAGACGACGCCGTCCTGGCTGCCCGGTACCTGGCGAGCCGTGAGGAAGTCGTTGAGCAACTGGACGGCCCCTCCGTCGCGTACGGGTGCGACGGCTGGCTCGACCGCACTCCGTCGTCGGCGGAGCTTCGTCGCGGCGCGTTCGGTGAGATCGAACCCACCGAAACTTGGTCACGAGGTCCTTCGCCAGGAAGTGGTTCGCGGTGACTCGCTTCGGCTGGAACAACTGGCGCTCGAAGGTTGGGGTGCATGACTGCACCTTGTGAGTCGGGGTCGGACTGGGTGGGCACGGACGGCTCGATCGTGAGCAGCGCGCCGCACCCGATGAGCCTGAACCCGGCGGCGCGCGTCACGGGGTGCAGATCCGACCGGTGACGACCTCGGTGAAGCTGCCGTCCACCAGGTCCTGCACCCCGGCGAGCACGAGGGTGCCGCTCGCGCCGTCCAGCCCGTCGCCGCCGGTCAGGCCGGTGGTGCGGGTGACGAAGCCGCCCTTCACGGTGTCGAGCACTCCGGTGACCGGGGAGGTCAGGGTGCCGCGCCGGGTGTCGATCTCGATGGTCCCGGCGAACGTCACGGTGCGGGGCGTCGGCTGACCGGTGATCGTGAACGAGGCTGCGGTGGTGGCGCCGCCGAGCAGGCCTGGGCCGCGGAGCACCGCGGTGGTCGACGTGGGACCGACGGCCTGACCGGTGCCCCGCACCAGCACCGGCTGGCAGCTGGTCGCGGCCTGTGCGGTGACGGGGGCGACGAGCGCGAGTGCCGCGGTCGCGACCGTCACGGCGACGGCGTCCCGGACCCTCATGACCCCACCCGCACGACGATCTTGCCCGTGGTGGCGCCGGCGAAGAGCTGGGTGAGCGCGTCGGGGGCCTTCTCGATCCCGTCGACGACGGTCTCGTCGGACCGGATCCGACCGGCGGCCAGGTGCCCCGCGAGCTCGCTGGCGATCATGCCGAACCGGTCGGCGTGGTCGAGGACGAGGAAGCCGTGCATCATGGCCCGCTTCATGATCAGCTGCGAGATCGCGTACTGGCCGATCGCGGCGGCGGTGCCCGCGCCGTCGTAGCTGGAGATCATCCCGCACAGCGCGACCCGTGCGCCGATGGTCAGCCGCATGAACACGTGGTCCATGACCTCGCCGCCGACGTTCTCGAAGTCGACGTCGACGCCGTCGGGTGTGGCCGCGTCGAGCAGCGAACGCCAGTCCGGGTCGAGCCGGTCGACGCACGCGTCGAAGCCGAGGTCCTCGACGACGTGGCGGCACTTGGCGGGCCCGCCCGCGATCCCGACGATCCGCGCCCCCCGGAGCTTCGCCAGCTGGCCCGCGACCGAGCCGACCGCCCCCGCTGCGGCTGAGACGACGACCGTCTCGCCCGCTGCCGGTGCGGTGCTCTCGATGCCGAGCCAGGCGGTGATACCGGTGTGCCCGAGCACCCCGACGAACGTGGATGCGGGCGCCGGCAGGGGATCGGGGAGGACGGTGAACGGGCTGAGCAGCCGGGAGTCGTCGGCGACGCAGTACTCCTGCCAGTCCGTCCAGCCGAGGACGGTGGCCCCGAGTGGCAGGTCGGCGCGCAACGAGTCGACCACCACCCCGATCCCCAGACCCCGAAGTACCCCGTCGAGCCGGGAGGGCGGCATGTATCCGGGATAGTCGCTCATCCAGACCC
>JAKDLE010000290.1 GCA_030453005.1 Pseudonocardia sp.
GGGGCCCCCGGGCCGCCGGGGCGGCCCCGCGACCTCGTCGCCCGAGCAGCCCCGCGCCGCGCGGTGGTCGCGGTCGACGACTCCCACCTGCTCGACGACGCGTCGGCCGCGCTGGTGCACCACCTCGCGACGGCGTCGACCGTATTCGTCCTGGCGACCGTCCGCGACGGGAAGGCGTCACCGGATGCCGTGCGGCTGCTGACCAAGGACCACGTGGCCGAGCAGCTGGCGCTGGATCCGCTCTCCGCCGAGCACATCGGCGAGGCGCTTCGGCAGGCCCTCGGGGGCCAGCTGTCCGGTGCGGTCGCCCATCACCTGACCACCCTGTCGGAGGGCAACCCGCTCTTGGTGACCGAGCTGGTGGAGGCGGCACTGGACGAGGGGCGGCTGGTCGAGCGCTCGGGGCTGTGGCAGCTCACCGGGGAGTGGGTGAACCCCACCACGCTGCCGGAGCTGGTTCGAGACCGCCTGTCGCGCCTGGCGCCCGAGGTCCGCGCCGCCGCGGAGCTGCTCGCGCTGGGCGAGCCTCTCGGCGCGGCCGAGCTGGAGGTGCTGCTGGCCCCCGACGTCATCGGGGCGGCCGAGCGCGAGGGGCTCTTCGTCGCGGTGGTCACCCGGCGCCGACAGCAGGTGCGCCTGGTCCACCCGCTGTACGGGGAGGCGTTGCGGGCGGCGATTCCGCCGATGCGTGCGCGGGCGGCGCACCGGGCGCTGGCCGACGCGTTGGCCGCCACCGGCGCCCGTCGGCGTGGTGACGTGCTCCGGCTCGCGGTGTGGCGGCTCGAGGGTGGCCGAACCGGCGACCCGGACCTGCTGCTGCGGGCGGCTCGGGAGGAGGGCGCGCTGTTCGACGGCGGCATGGCCGAACGGCTGGCCCTCGCGGCCGAGGAGGCGGGAGGGGGTCTGGCCGCGCGCCTGGCCCGGGTGGATGCCTTGCGCTGGTCGGGCCGGGCGGTGGAGGCCGACAGGCTGCTCGTCGACGCGGACGCCATGTGCGGGGACGTCGCGCAACAGTGCCAGGTGGGGGCGCTGCGAGCGAGCAACCTCTACTTCGGGCTGAACCGGCCCGCCGACGCCGAGCGCGTGTTGGACGAGACGCGGCGCCGGGTGTGCTCCCCGGCGGCGTGCCGCTGTCCGGACGGGGAGGAGGCGCTCTGCGCGAAGTTGGACGCCCTGAAGGCCGAGTTCCTGCTCAACGCGGGCCGGGTCGGCGAGGCCCGGACCCACACCCGTGCGCTGCTCGCCCGGCCGGACCTGGGCATCCGGACCTACGCGAGCGCAGCCTCCATCGCCTCGGTCGCGCAGACCTGGTCGGGACGCAGCGGGCAGGGCGGGGCTGTCGCCGCACAGGCGCTGGCCCGGTGCGGTGAGGCCGGCGGCGAGTTGCACTTCGCCAGCACGGAGCTGCTGCATTTCAGCCGCTGCCTGGCGCAGTTGTACGCGGGTCAGCACGCCCTCGCCGGGCAGCTCGCAGCAGGCAGGTACCAGCGGGCGCTGGAACGGCACGCCGAGGTGCTGCAGGGTCAGTGGGCGCTGGCGCTCGGTGAGCTGGCCCTGTTCAGCGGACGGGTGGCCACGGCGCGGCGGTGGCTGCGGGAAGCGGCGGCCCTGATCGAACAGCACTCCCCGTCGATGGGCCGCTACGGCGTGGGCTACGCGCTCACCTTCACCGCCGAGGCCGCGGCGCTGGCGGGTGACCTGCCCGGGGTCGACGCCGCCCTGTCCCGCGCCGCGGCCCTGCTGCCGGACAGCGCCCGGCTGTGCAACCGGGAGCGCGGCCGGGTGTGGGCGGCGGCCACCCGCGGCGAGCTCACCACGGCGCGGAGCCTCGCGCTGGCCGGCGCGGACGCCCTGGCGGCGGTCGGGGCGCATCTGCACGAAGCCATGGCGTGTCACGACGTGGCCCGGCTCGGTGCGCCGCAATCGGTCACGGCCCGGCTGAACGCGTTGGCGCCCACGTTCGAGGGCCGACTCGGGACGCTCTACGCCCGACACGCCGAAGCCCTCGCGGCCCGCGACGGACCGGCGCTGGAGGCGGTGGCCGCCGACTTCGCCACGCTCGGGGCGACCCTGCTGGCCGCAGAGGCTGCGGCGGAGGCCGCCGACGCCCACCGCCGGGCCGGACGCAAGACAAGCGCCCTGGCGGCCTCGAGGAGATCCCGCGAGCTCGCCGGACGGTGCGAGGGGGCACGCACCCCCGCGCTCGCGCTGGCAGGCGACCCCCTGCCGCTCACCCCGCGTGAACAGGAGATCGCCACCCTCGCCGCGCACGGTCTCACCGACCGTGACATCGCGCAGCGCCTCGTCGTCTCGCGACGCACGGTGCACAACCACCTGCACCGCACCTACACCAAGCTCGGGATCGCAGGCCGCAGACAGCTGCGCTCGGTGTTGGGCTGACCGACCTGGTGGGCCCGGCCAGGTAGTGTGCGCCCGGTGGACGCCCGATGAATCGGGATACGCCGAAAACTGGAGGAACTTGTCGATGACCCAGCCGGAACCGATCAGCCGAAACCCGGACAAGGGCTACATCGCCCTTCTGGGATGGAGTCTGAACGCGGTTGAGGCCGTCGACCGATTCGACCGGCGGTACGTCGTCGTGGCGCCGGACTGGGCCGGGGAGTACTGCGTCGACAACGACATCCCGTACCTGCCCTGGAACTTCGAACGGCTCAACGACCGCTCGATGGAGATCGCCGAGACCCTGCAGAAGCTGGGCGTCGACGTCGCCATCCCGCTGTACGAGGAGACCGTGGAGTGGGCAGGCGCCATCAACTCGGTCCTGATGGACAATCCGCGCCTGTTGGGCCAGGCGATGCTGATGCGGGACAAGGCGCTGATGAAGCGGCGTGCCCAGCTCGGCGGCATCCGGGTCGGGATCTTCGAGGAAGCCCGCGACAAGACGGACGTCATCCGGTTCCTCAAGCGGGTCAACCAGACCCTGCTGAAGCTCGACGGTGACCCGAACGACCCGATCCACCTCAAGGCCTTCGACAAGGCCGGTAGCCTCGGGCACCGGGTGATCCGCACCCCGGACGACGTCGACACGATCCCGGAAGAGGATTTCCCGGTCCTGATGGAATCCCATCTCGACGGCTGGGAGTTCGCGGTCGAAGCGTGGGTGTGGGGCGGCAAGATCCGCTTCCTGAACATCTCGGAGTACGTCACCCTCGGGTACTCGGTGTTCGTCCCGGCCACGCCGGAGCTGGAGAGGTACCGCCCCCAGATCACCGAGCAGATCGAGAAGTTGATCAAGGCGTTCGAGATCGACTTCGGATTCGTCCACCCCGAGTACTTCGTCACCAGCGACGGGGAGATGTACTTCGGGGAGGTCGCCTACCGGCCGCCCGGGTTCAAGGTGTTCGAGCTGCTCGAACGCGCCTACGGGTTCAACGCCTACCAGGCGCTGGTGCTGGCCTTCGACCCGAAGACCACCGAGGAGGAGATCGACGCGTTCTTCCCGCGGGAGGTCGTCGACGCGAGGGGTTACGCCGGGTGTTACGGGGTGTACCCGCGTCGTCGGGTCGTGAGCGAGCTGGCGATGCCGGAGGAGACGGAGGACGACGACTACTTCGAGTCCCACGAGCTCACGGCGCCGTTGGAGGAGACCGTCACCAAACGCACCGCGTTCGGCACGCACTGGGGGCTGGTGTACTTCTTCGGCGACGAGCCCTACCGGATGCGTGAACTGCTGAAGCGGCAGGAAGACCTTGACTTCTACGTCTGACCCGGCACTGGAGAAGCGCCTGGCCGCGCTCGACGACGCCACGCGGGCCATGGCGGAGAGCCGCGCCTTCGGCAAGGGGCTCAAGCTGCGGCGTGTGCTGGACTCGCTGCGTCGGGTGCTGCAGCAGCCCGGCGGTTGCGCGCCCGTCCAGTCCCGTGCCGCCGTCCTGGAGGAGGCCGGTCTGTTCCTGGGCACGGACTGGGCCTCCCCGGAGATCCTGGTTCCCGCGCTGGGCGGCGCCGGACTGCGGAGCGCGGACGCGGACACCGTCGTCATGGAGGCGGTGAGCGAACTGCGCATGCTCGCGATCGCCACCGGCGAGTACGAGCATCCCGCGATCTCCGCGCAGGACGCCCACCAGTTCGTCTCGCAGGTGCTGGCGATGAACCTGACGCTGCTGTTCACCGCGCCCAGCGAGGCGGAACGCCGCACCCAGGGCCGGATGGCGCAGCTCATCCGGGAGCTGTTCCGCCATCTCGGCGATCAGGTCGGCTACGGGAGCGTCCGCGACCGGCTGGGCGAGGAGATTTGGCGCATTCTCCGGCAGCGCCCGATCCAGGTGGACCAGGTGCAGCGGATGATCACCCAGATCGCGGTCTACCGGGGTGACCCGGATGTCGATCTGGGCCCGTCCGCCCAGGGGCTGGACCGGTTGATCAGCAGCCTGTTCGGCACGACGGAGGCGTGTCGGGAGGACCCTGGCGTCGAGGTCTACCGGTCGCGGCTGGAAGCGATGGACGCCAGCGGTCTGCAGTACGAGGCGGCGGGGTTCGCTCGGGCGATGCACGACACCGGGCTCGTGTCGCCCTACCATGCGGAACTGCTGCGCTTCCTGGGGGCAGAGGGCGACTATCTGCTCGCCGAGGCGCTGGGGCTGTCCAACACCGGCCGCGACTGCATGCTGCGCTACCACAAGCTGGTGCACCGGCTCATCGAGGAGGCCGTGCACCCGCAGACCGCGCAGTGCATCTACGGCCTGGCGCTGCTGCTGGACCGGGGGATCCTCTACCAGCCGCCGGTCGCGCCCGCCCTGTGGCGTCAGCTGGCGCTTCCGCTCTCGCCCTACGCCCAGGAGCGGCTGACCACGGCGTACGGGCCGACGCCCGCGCCCGGCGCCCGCCTGCTGGCGGGGGTGCTGTCGATGCTGGGCCTGCCGCTCGGCGTCGGTCAGGGCGACAACCCCACCTGCCAGTCGGCGCGGGCCCTGTCCATGTGGGCCTACAACGACCCGGACTACCTGTTGCAGGTGCTCGTGTGGGCCGCGCGCGACG
>JAKDLE010000291.1 GCA_030453005.1 Pseudonocardia sp.
CCCGCGCCCGCTGAGCGACGCCCGCGTCAGTCCTCCACGTGCTCAGTCCTCCACGAGCCCGATGGAGGTGATACGGTGCAGCGGCACGCGCAGCACGCCGCCGTCCGCCGGGTCGCGGCCCTCCACCACGCCGCCGCCCACGCTGAGCGGCTCCAGCACCCGCTCGCCCGCCACGCCGTGGCCGTCGACGAAACCGAGCCAGACGGTGAGGTTGCGCTCGGCGGCACGGCGCAGTGTGTCGAGGGTGCCGGAGCGCCCGTTGGCGGCACCACGGCGCACGGTGGTGAGGGCGTCGCCCGCGCGCATCCGGGAGCGAGTGCGGCGAGCTGAGTCGGGTCCGGCTCCGGGGGCAGGCTCCGCTGGGGTGCGCGACGCGCCGGTGACGTGCGACGGCCACGGTCGACCAGGTCCAGCACAGCCCCTCCCGGACCCTCGGCGGCGGGGCTGAAACCGGCCGCCCGCAGACCGTCGAGCAGCTCCGCGAGCGGGAGCGGGCTGACGGCCACGGTGGGCGCGATCCGTCGCAGCTCGCAGGCGGCCGCGGCCGGGTGGGCGAGCACCTCGGAGATCAACACCTCGTCGTCGGACCGTAGGAACGCCGCGGCCGCGCCTCCGCGCAGGCGGCCGTGGCGGCGGGCGACGTCGTCGACGAGGTAGGTGAGGCCCTGCGGGACCGGGGTGGCGGAGCGCTTGACGAGCAGCTCGTGCAGGTCGGCTGCGCTCCGACCGGCGTCGAGGGCGCGGCGGATGGTGGTCTCGGTGAAGCGGTACACCGTGGCGCCGCCCGCGGACTCCACCTCGGCCACCAGGTCGAGCTCACGCGCCAGCTCCGGCACCAACGGACCGGGGGCCACGGCGGTGAGGTCGGCCTGCAGCAGCACGTGTTCGACGGGCTCGGGCAACACCGCGCGCAGTGAGGCGACGATCTCGTCAGGGTCCTCCAGCAGCGCCCGGCCGGGGGTGGACAACGCGTCGAGTGCGACGACGCCGAGCACGGTGGCCTCGGCGATCGCCCAGGCGGCCACCTCATCGCGCATCCGACCTCCTCGCCGCGGAGCCCGCCAGGCCAGCAGGTCGGCCAGCGCGGCGGGTGAGGAGGGCGCGGTGCCCGGCGGCAGCTCGGCGAGACCGGCGAGCACGCGGCGGCGGTCGCGCGGGGCGAGTGGGCGGCGCGTCCCGTCCGAGAGCGCCGAGACGGGCCGGCCGGCGTCGTCGCGGCGACCCACGAGACCGGGCAGCCGCGGCAACGCGAGCCAGGTGCGGGCCAGCAGCGACCAGCGCAGCTCCGGACCGCCCGCCGTCCACACGTCGGCGGCGGTGGTGGGCACCCACTCGGGCGGGACGCCGTCGGTGTCGCCGACGAGGTCCGCGGCCAGCGTGATCTCGATGAGCAGCGCGGCCGTCGTCTCGTCGACGTCCATCTCCTTCGCCGCCCGGCGCAGCTCGCGCACGCCGAGGCCGCCGGAGCGCAGTACCGGTGGCGGTGTGCGGGACCAGAACGCGATGAGCAGCTCCACCTGCCGCAGCACACCGAGTGCCGCGCCGGCCGCGGTGCCGTCGACGACGTCCGTGCCGCGGTCGCGGGCTCCGATGTCGGGCGCGGTGACGGCCACGGTGCCCAGCGGGCGGTCCCCGCGCAACGCGAGGCCGACCTGGCGGGGCAGCTCGACGGTGTCGGGGTCGACCCGCAGCAGCAGGCCGCGGGCGAGCAGGCGCCCGACGGCGCTGTGGGAGTCGCCCCGGCTGCGCCCGATGGGCGGACCCGCGGCGAGCACGTCGAGCACCCGCCGCTCGTCGGGTTCGAGCTCGTCGAGCAGCTCGGACAGAGCGGAGGAGCCCGCGAGGCCCGAGGACGGACGGCCGAGACCACCGGGGTGGCGCGGCACGACGTCGCGGGCGGCGGGGACGACCGACAGCTCCGTGTCGGGGCCCCAGAGCACCGCACGCGCACGCAGGGCGTCCAGGGCGGCGCCCAGAACCGCGGCGGGCAGGTCCGGGCCGAGCAACCGCACCAGCTCCGCGCGGTCCACCGACTCCCGGTCGGCGTCGGCCACGACGAGCGCCTCCAGCACGGCGAGCGTGACGGTGTCGAGGTCGTCGCAGGCGCGGTGCACCGAGGCCCGGACCGCGGCGCGCGTGGCGAGCACCGTCACGTCGGCGGGTGGCGGCACGCCGAGGTCGGGACGCAGCGCCACGAGTTCGGCGAGGGTGTCGTCGTCCTGGGCGCGCAGCCAGTCGACCAGCGGCGTGGGCACCTGGTCCACGGTAGTCGGTGCCGTGCGGGATACTCGGGGGCGACCGTGGAGAACCACCACGGACCTGACGTGACGGAGGACCCGTGGCCAAGTCCGCGCCCCAAGGCCGTGTCGACCCGACCTGGCCGGAGCTGCCCGACGGCGAGCACCCGGTCAGCGAGCTCGCCAGCCCCGTGCAGGGCTCGCTCTCGCCCTTCGGCGACGTCGAGTTCCCGTTGGCCGAGGTGCCCTACGTGCACCCCGTCACGGAGATCAACCGATAGCCCCCGTCGCCGGGCTGCTCCTGGCCGCGGGCGCCGGGCGTCGGATGGGCGGGCCGAAGGCGCTCGTCGAGCTCGACGGTGAACCGCTCGTCCGTCGCGCCCTCCGGGTTCTGGCCGACGGCGGCTGCGCCCCGCTGCTGGTGGTCCTCGGGGCGGCGGCCGACGACGTGCGCCGCGAGCTCCCGCCCGGAGTGCTCTCGATCGTCGCGGAGGGCTGGGAGTCCGGGATGGGCGCCTCACTGCGCGCCGGGCTGGCGGCGGTCCCCGCCGGGCCGGAGGCTGCGCTCGTCCACCTCGTCGACCTGCCCGGCGTCACGGCGGCGGCGGTACGTCGGCTCGTCACCGAGCCCGTCGACGCCCACGTCCTGCGTCGCGCGTCCTACGACGGCCGCCCGGCGCATCCCGTGCTGCTGGGGCGGGCGCGCTGGGCGGCGGTGCGCACCTCGGCCACCGGCGCCGCCGGAGCCCGCGGCTACCTGGGCGGCAACCCCGACGTCGAGCAGGTGGAGTGTGGCGACGTCGCCGCTCCCGAGGACGTGGACACCCCCGAGCAGCTCGCCCGGTTCCGTCGACCGCAGACCCCGTAGCGCAGGTGCGCCATGCCGTCGCCGAACCGCCGCTCGTCTCGTGCGTGCGCCACGGCCCGGCACTGTCCTCGTCATGATCGTCAAGAGTGGTGCCAGGGCGACAGATCCGTCGCTCTGGCACCACTTTCGGGGATCATGAGGCAGTCAGATCCGCGGAGGAGGTGGCCCATGACCACCAAGATCGACTACAAGCGCGCCCTGGAATGCTATCGGGCCCGGCGAAACACGCCGCAGGTCGTGATCGTGCCCGACCTCCAGTACCTCATGACGGCCACGGCGACCCGAACACACCCGGCCTTCGGCGATGCGACCGCAACGCTCTACCCGGTTGCTTACAAGCTCAAGTTCGCCAGCAGGAAGACCCTCGATGGGGACTACGTGGTCATGCCCCTGGAAGGACTGTGGTGAGCCGACGACGTGGAGGCTTTCACCGACGCCCGCGACAAGACGCAGTGGGACTGGACCCTCATGACCATGGTTCCGGACTGGATCACGAAGGACATGGTCATCGATGCAGTCGAACAGGTCGCAGCGAAGGACCGCCCCGTACGACTCGACGACCTACGCCTGGAGAGCCTCTCCGAGGGCCTCTGCGTCCAGGCCCTCCACATCGGCGCCTACGACGACGAGGCCGCGCTGCTCCGCCGGATGCACGGGAGCTCATCCCCGACCACGGCCTCACCGTGGTCGGGAGACACCACGAGATCTACCTGAGCGACGCACGCAGAGTCGAGGCGGCCAAGCTCAGGACGATCCTGCGTCAGCCGGTCACCGCCGGGCGGTGATCGTCGTCGGCCGTACGCTGCGGCTGTGCGGGCGACGCTGACGTGCGGTTCGTGGTGATCACCCGATCCTCAGACGCTGGCCCACGAAGATCATGTCCGGGTTCGCGGCGAGGGCCGGGTTCTTGGACACGAGGGACTGCCAGCCGCCTTTCACGCCATGGGTGCTCGCGATCCGGCTGAGAGTGTCACCGGGCTGCACGAGGTAACCGCCGTCGGTGGTGGTCGGCGCACTCAGGCGTACCCGCTCGGTGAGGGCGGGCGCGGGAGCGGCGGTCGGGGCACTCCGGACGGTGGGCTCCTCCCCCCGGACGCCTGCCTGGTGCGAGCACGACGGCCAGGCGTTCCAACCCTGCCCGGCGAGGGTGCGCTCGGCCACGACGATCTGCTGCTCGCGGGAGGCCTGGTGGGCGTTCGCGGCGAACTCGCCGCCGCCGAAGGCGCGCCACGTCGACGGGGAGAACTGCACGCCGCCGTAGTAGCCGTTGCCGGTGTTGATGTCCCACTGTCCGCCGCTCTCGCACTCGGCGAGACGGTCCCACGCGGAGTCCGTCGCCGCGTTCGCCGCGGGCGCCGCGACGACGAGCGGGACGCCTGCGACGGCGCCGGCGAGCGCCGTGCGGGCTATCGCCCGGCCGGTGCCGTCGAAGCGGGCGGGGGCACGGTGGCGACCGCGGTAACGCGCCATGAGGCTCTCCAGCGCTGCGCCAGGGACCATGCCGCCGGGGAGCCTGCGGTGCGGGCACGGAGCCCGCCGATCCCTTCCTGTCCCACGCGGGGTTCATTGAGGAGACGGGGAATCCGGACCGCCGGACAGGGGAGCGCTGCGGCACCGGGGCCACACCAACCGGGGAGCTCGATGGGGCCGTCGGGCACGCTACGTGTGGGGACGCCGAGAGGAAACCGGCGCGTCGCGGCCGGCGCGCCGGGGCCACTTGCCGTCCGCGCCCCCAAGGAGTGACGTCGTCGCTGTTCAGCGGCACCGTCAGTGACGTCGCCCACGACCCGTCCCGGTTGCTTCAGGGTGACGCAGATCACTTTGATGGCGTCATCCTGCGCCGATCCGCGGGACGCCGTAGGGTCTCGGCTCGTGGAGCTGACGCACGTGGAC
>JAKDLE010000292.1 GCA_030453005.1 Pseudonocardia sp.
GGACGCCAAGAGACCGCGGCGAGGGTGGGCCCCACGCAACCGCGTTGCAGGAAGGCCACCTTCATGCAAGCTCGTTGCGTGAAGGTGGCCTTCCTGCAACCCGAACCGAGGGAGCACACATGGCCGGTCCGACCGCAGAGGGCTCGACCGCACGTGACGGCGGCGCACACGAGGGCGGGGTGGACACGCGCGACATGCTCGTCGTCCACCTCGCCCTGCGCCGGGAGTTCCGGCTGGCCCCCGGGCTCGTCCGCCGGACCCGCGACGGCGACACCCGCCGGGCTCGGACCGTCGCCACCCACCTCACGCTGATGGCCGACCTGCTGCGCCATCACCACGGCGGCGAGGACCGGCTCCTCTGGCCCGCGCTGCTGGCGCGGGTGCCCCGCGAGCTGGCCCCGGTCGTGGCGCTGATGGAGTCCCACCACGAGACGATCCACGAGGTCATGGAAGCGGTCGTCGCCCTGCTCCCACGGTGGCGGGAGGCGGCCGGGACCGCGGACCGGGACGCGCTCGCCGGGTACCTCGACCGGCTCTCCGCCGTGCTCGACGAGCATCTCACCGCGGAGGAGCAGCGGCTCCTCCCGCTCGCGGCCCGGTTCCTGACCGAGGCGGAGTGGGCGCGGCTCGGCGAGGAGGGCGTCGGCGGTCTGCCGAAGCGGCGGCTGCCGCTCGTCTTCGGGATGCTGATGTACCAGGGCGACCCGGCGGTGATCTCGACGATGCTGGCCGGGGCCCCGCCGCTGCCGAGGCTCCTCATGTCGCGCTTCGGGCCACGGGCGTACGCGCGCTACGCCCGCCGCGTCCACGGCACCCCCGCGCCGTGACCCGCGCCGTGGTCGGATGGACCGACGAGGTGGACGCGGTCATCGCAGGCGACCTCACCGCCGCCGCGGCGTACGTCACCGACGCAGGCGGGGTGGTGCTCACCCCCGTCGCGCCGTGCGGCCTGCGCAGGCGCGAGGAGGGGATCGTCGGCTTCACGACGTCACTGGGGTTTCCCCGCAAGCTCGAGCGCCTCGCGCGCGACCCCCGGGTCGCGCTGACCTACCACGCGCGCACGCACGGCACCGCGACCGTCGGGCACCACGTCCTCGTGCAGGGCGTGGCGGTGGCGGACGTCGCGCCCTCGGCGGAACGGTTGGAGCACTACCTGCGCCGGACCGAGCCCTACCTGGGCCCGATGCGGCGGGGGCCGGTGTGGGACCGGCTGCTGCGCGAGTACTACTACGCTCGGGTCTTCCTCGACGTCCCCGCGACACGGGTCGCGGTCTGGGAGGCCGGGCCCGCAGGTGGCGCACCGCAGGTCGGTGGGGCCGCGTGGCCGAGCCCGCCCGCGCCGCAGACACCGCCGCGGAACGGGACCGGGCCGCGCCTCGACGTGGGCACGGCGGCCCGGCGGGTCGCCGCGCTGCCCCACCGGCTGCTCGCCTACCGCGGGTCCGACGGGTTCCCGGTCGTCGTCCCGGTCGAGCCGGTCGGGCACGACGCCGTCGGCCTGCGCCTCGCGCCGCTGCGCGGCACCCTGCCGCCCGGGGGGCGCCGCGCGGGCCTGCTCGCGCACGACTACCGGCCGCGTCTGGTCGGGCTGGCGACCCGCTCGTTCACCGGCTGGCTCGACGTGGCGCCCGACGGGACGGCGCGCTACTCCCCGCACACCACCTCCGGGTTCACGGCGCCGCCGTACAAGAACCTGCTGCTGGTCGGCAACGGGCTGATGGCGAAGCTCGGCACGAGGCGGGCCCGCCGCCACGGGCTCGACGCGACGCTGCAGGCACTGACGCACGCCGCCGCCCAAGGGGACCTCGCCGACCGTGGCCGGGCAGGCCCCCGGTAGGGCCGCAGCTCAGCGCCAGGGCAGGAACGGACGGTCGCGGCCGGTCCAGTTCTCCTCGCGGCGGCGGTAGACCTCGATCGGTTCGGGGGCCACCCGGAAGGTGTAGCGCCCCGACTCCTCGACGACCTCGCCGTCGGTGGCGAGCATGCCCGGCACGGCGAGCTCGACGTCGAACTCGGCCACCTCCCGCTGCCCGTAGACGCGGCTGTGGCCCAGCGCTCCGAGCAGCAGGGCGGTGATCGCGCGCAGCCGCGAGAAGCGGAGGTCGGCCCGCAGCCAGCGCACGTCGAGCAGCCCGGAGTCCAGCGTGGGCCGCCACGCCGGGACCATGCCGCGCGGGTGGTAGGGGCCGTTGCCGACGAAGAGGAACCACACCTTCGTCCACCTGCCCTCGAGTCGCACGGCGACGGGCTCGGCGCGGTGCAGCACCACGGTCAGCGCCGCCGCGAACGCGGGCCACTTGCCCCAGCGACGCTGCCACCTCTCCCGCAGCCGCACGAGGTCGGGGTAGGAGCCCAGGCTCGCCGTGTTCACGAAGCTGCGCAGGCGCACCACCGCGTCGGAGTCACCGGGCGCGCCGGGGTGCACCTCGACCAGCCCGAGGTCGACGGCCACGGCCTCACCGGTGCTCGTGGCGTCGACGGCCTCCTGCAGGTCGTAGACGCCGACGTCGCGGGCGAAGTGGTTGAGCGTGCCGGTGGGCACGACCACGAGCGGCAGCCTGCGCCGTCCGGCGACCGCGGCGGCCGCGGCCACGGTGCCGTCGCCGCCCGCCACACCGATCGCGACGACGCGGTCGCCGTGCGCGGTGACGGCCTCGTCGAGCTGCTCGTCGAGGTCGCGTTCGGGTACGGAACGGATCACCACCGCGCGGGGGAGTGCGGCCGCCAGGTCGTCGGCCGGATCGTGCTCGGGGTCGCCGGACCGCTGGTTGGACACCAGGACCAGGCCCTCGCCCCCGGGCAGCGCGGGCACCGTGTCGAGGGGACGGGCGCGGGCCTCGTCGGTGAGCCGCACGGGCCACCAGCGGCGCGAGAGCAGCGCGATGCCGCCGCCGAGCGCGGCCCCCACCACCACGTCGGACGTCCAGTGCACGCCGACGTGCACCCGCGAGTAGGCGACTCCTGCGGCCAACGGGGCCACGACGAGCCCCAGCCGGGGGCTCTCCATCGCGACCGCGGTGGCGAACGCCGCCGCCGACGCCGCGTGCCCGGACGGGAACGACGACGACGTGGGCGGGTCGGCGAGCTTCTGGTAGGCGGGCAGCTCCGAGGCCGCGGGTCGACGGCGGGGCAGCAGCGGCTTGAGCACGGCGTTGGCGCTCGCGCTGGCTCCGGCGATCGCGAACACGCCGCGCAGCGCGGCCTTGCGGCTCGACCCGCGGCGCGCACCCAGCAGCGCGGCGACCGCGAACCACAGGACGCTGTGGTCCGCCGCGGTGGACAACGCCGTCATCGCGTCGTCGAACGGGCTGGGCGGGATCTCCGACACCGCGCGGGACAGCGCACGGTCGAGATCGCTGACGCGCCGCACCCGACTGATCACCCCTCGGACCCTACGGCGACGCGCGGACGGCCACCGCGGACGGGCCGAAAGCGCGCCGGAACCCGTCCGTCACAGTCGGCACACAGGAGGGCCGTCTCGCCTAGGGTGGGCAGATGCAGCGGCGGATCTACGGTGTCGAGACCGAGTTCGGGGTCACCTGCACCTTCCACGGCCAGCGGCGCCTCTCCCCGGACGAGGTGGCGCGTTATCTGTTCCGCCGTGTCGTCTCGTGGGGGCGGTCGTCGAACGTCTTCCTGCGCAACGGTGCGCGGCTCTACCTCGACGTGGGCTCCCACCCCGAGTACGCCACCGCCGAGTGCGACTCGCTCACCCAGCTCGTGAGCCACGACAAGGCGGGGGAGCGGATCCTGGAGGACCTGCTCGTCGACGCCGAGCGCAGGCTGATCGACGAGGGCATCGGCGGCGACATCTACCTGTTCAAGAACAACACCGACTCGGCGGGCAACTCCTACGGCTGCCACGAGAACTATCTGGTCGCCCGTGCCGGTGAGTTCTCCCGCATCGCCGACGTGCTGCTGCCCTTCCTCGTCACCCGCCAGCTGATCTGCGGCGCGGGCAAGGTGCTGCAGACCCCGCGCGGCGCGGTGTACTGCCTGAGCCAGCGCGCCGAGCACATCTGGGAGGGCGTCTCCTCGGCCACCACCCGCTCCCGGCCGATCATCAACACCCGCGACGAGCCGCACGCCGACGCCGAGCGCTACCGGCGGCTGCACGTGATCGTCGGCGACTCGAACATGTCCGAGGTCACCACCATGCTCAAGGTGGGCGCCGCGACCCTGGTGCTGGAGATGATCGAGGCGGGCGTCCAGTTCCGGGACTTCACCCTCGACAACCCGATCCGCGCCATCCGCGAGATCAGCCACGACCTCACCGGGCGACGCACGGTCCGCCTGGCGGGCGGTCGCGAGGCCAGCGCGCTCGACATCCAGCGCGAGTACCACGCGCGGGCCGTCGAGCACCTCGCCACGCGCGGCAGCGAGGACCCGGCGATGACGCGCGTCGTCGAGGTGTGGGGACGCACGCTCGACGCGGTCGAGAGCCAGAACCTCGGGCTGATCGACCGGGAGATCGACTGGGCCATCAAGAACCGGCTGATCGAGCGCTACCGCGCCCGCAACGACCTCAACCTGGCGAGCGCACGGGTTGCCCAGCTCGACCTGGCCTACCACGACATCCGGCGGGGCCGCGGCCTGTTCGACCTGCTGCAGGGCAAGGGGATGGTGGACCGCGTCACCGACGACGGCGAGATCGAGGCGGCCAAGGACACCCCGCCGCAGACCACCCGGGCCAAGCTGCGGGGCGACTTCATCGCCGCGGCCCAGGCCGCCGGGCGCGACTTCACCGTCGACTGGGTGCACCTCAAGCTCAACGACCAGGCCCAGCGCACCGTGCTGTGCAAGGACCCGTTCCGCTCCGTCGACGAGCGGGTGGACCGGCTCATCGCCTCGCTGTAGCCCGGGCGGGTCGACCGCCCAGGCGGGCGGGTCGATCCTGGGTTGCCCTGGCGGCTTCCCGTGATCGTCGCCGCGGAACGCGGGCCGGGCTGCGGCCCGCTGCCGGTTCACGAGCGATCGATCACGGGCGGAGCCGGG
>JAKDLE010000293.1 GCA_030453005.1 Pseudonocardia sp.
TCATCGCGCGGCTCACCGAGGCGCCGGGCAACGGGGCGGCGCTGGGCGGGCTCAAGATCGTCACCGACGGGGGCTGGTTCGCCGCGCGCCCGTCGGGCACCGAGGACGTCTACAAGATCTACGCCGAGAGCATGCACGGGGCGGAGCACCTGGCGCGCATCCAGGACGAGGCCCGCGAGGTGGTCGACGCCGCGCTGGGCTGATCCTCGGCCGTGCCGACGGGTCCCCGAACCGCGTGATCGTCGTCGCGGAACCGGGAGCGTGCTCAGGCCCGCTGCGGGTTCCGCACCGCTGATCACGTCGCGGTGTGCACGACGATCTCGACGGCGCCAGGGCACCATCCGCCGATGCCCCCGGTCAGGGCCTGCGCGCTCGGGCGTCGCACTCCACGCGCGGCTGCCCGGCGGCGGTGGACGGCCGCAGGAGCGTGCGGTCGCGGCGCGGCCCGCGGCCGGGGGTGCCTGCGCGGGCCAGCGCCCGCAGCGCCAGCTCACGGTGCCGGGGCTCCTCGGCGCGGGCGAGGAAGCGCATCAGCTCCTGCGCGGCACCACGCGCGGGCCGGGCGGCGACCCACGCCGCCAGCTCGGCGTCGGCCACCTCCGGCCGGGCCCGGGACATCAGCACGCACACGTACTCGACGTCCTCGTCGGCCAGCTCCCCGACCAGCGGCGCGTGCACCCCGGAGTCGACGAGCATCTCGTGCACCGCCCACAGGCCGATGGGGGTGAGCGCGACCCACGTCGGGTCGGGGTCGTCCCGGCCCGCCAGCTCGGAGAGCTCGTCGTGGTCGTCGGTGTCGAGGCTCTCGGACAGGTGCACGGCTCCGAGCAGCTCGAGGGCGTCGAGCAGGGCGGTGACGTCGCGGCGCCACAGCCGCTGCTCGACGTCACCGGCCAGGTCGTCGACGACGCACCCCATGCGCCGGTTGACCACCTCGCGCACGGAGCGGTGGAACTGCTCGACCGGGATCGGGTCGCCGCCTGCGACGTAGAGCTGGTGCAGCAGCACCGGGAACGCCTCGCCGAGGCTCATCCCGAACAGTGACGGGGCGCCGAAGACGTCGCTGCCGCCGAAGTGCTCCCCGATGCCGCCGACGGCCTCGAACGCGCGCCGCCACATCTCGATGGGTTTGCTCAGCATCGGGGCGGCGCTCTTGACCTGCACCAGCCGCCCGTTGACGAGCCGCACGAACCGCGCCTGGCGCGCCCAGTGCAGCAGCAACGTGATCTCGGGCAGGTCGTCGCTGGTGCGGGCGCGGACGCGGGAGAAGTGGTCGAGGTCCAGGGCGTCGGCCACGGCGCGGGCGTCGGTGAGCAACAGCCTCCCCCCGCGGTTGAGGGCCCGTCCCGCCCGCACCCAGCGCGTGAAGGCGCGCAACCGGGCGAGCGCGGGGGAGGAGTCGGCGGCGGCGAGCAGCTGTGCCGCGCCGGGCAGGAGCACCGGCGGCAGCGCGGGAGAGGTGGGCGGCCCCGGCTCCCGCCCGGTCGTCTCCGCCTCCCGCCGCGTGATCTCCGCGAGCGCCGAGCGGTCGATGTCGAGCTCCCCGCGGTGCACACTCTGCAGGAACCGCGCCACCGAGGCGGGGTCGTTCGTCGTGACGCCGTGACGCAGCATCTGCACGCCCCAGAACGTGCCGAGGTCGTGGTTGCGCTCGTCGTCCAGCGCGTCGTGCAGGGCGGGGGTGGACGCGTCGACCTGGGCGTGCAGCTCGTCGGGTGGAGCAGAGCGGGTGTCGAGCCAGTCCTGGTCGGCGAGGAAGCCGATCAGGGCGTGCAGGGCGACGGGCACGGCGTCGCGCTCGTCGTCGCGCAGGGCGACGGTGCGGGGGAACCAGACGGCCAGCGCGTCGGCGACGTGGGCGCGGGTCCAGTGGCCGAGGCGACCGTCGACGCCGTGCTTGTGGTCCAGTGCCGCCGCGACGAGGGCGGGCTCCACCTCGATGCCCCGGCGGCGGGCCCAGGCGACGATGCGCAGCCGCAGCCGGTCGCGGGCGGAGCTGTACTCCTCCAGGTCCTCCGAGCCGAATACGAGACGCACTCGACCCACACTGGCAGCCCCCGCCCGCCCCGCCGACAGGGGGTGGGGTGATCGTCTGTGGAGCGGCGTGTGTGTGCGGTGAACCACGGCGGACGGCAGGTTCGGACGGACGGCCCGGCGCGTGCCAGGATCGTCGGATGCGTGCGGTACAGGTGGTGCGGTTGGACGGGCCGGCGGCGGTCGAGGTGCGGGACGTGGCGGAGCCGCAGCGGGCCCCGGACCAGGTGTTGATCGACGTCCGGGCCGCCGGGGTGAACTTCCCGGACGTGCTCCAGAGCAAGGGGCTCTACCAGTACAAGCCCGATCCGCCGTTCACCCTGGGCTCCGAGGTGGCGGGGGTGGTGCGCGAGGCACCGGAGGGCTCGGAGCTGCGCCCGGGTGACCGTGTGGCGGCCTTCCCGGGCATCGGGGGGTTCGCCGAGATCGTCGCCGCGCAACCCGAGCATGTGCTGCCGCTGCCCGACGGGGTGTCGTTCGCCGCGGGCGCGTGCCTGCCGATGAACTACCTCACCGCGCATTTCGCGCTCCTGCGCCGCGGGCGTCTCGAGGCCCGACAGACGGTACTGGTCCAGGGGGCGGCGGGCGGTGTGGGCACGGCCTGCGTGCAGCTCGCGGCCGCGCTCGGCGCGAGCGTGATCGCGGTGGTGTCCAGCGACGCGAAGGCGGAGGTGGCGCGGGCCGCCGGGGCGGCGCACACCGTGGCCGTCGACGGGTTCCGCGACTCCGTGCAGGAGCTCGGTGGCGTCGACCTCGTCGTCGACCCGGTGGGCGGGGACCGGTTCACCGACTCGCTGCGCTGCCTGCGTCCCGAGGGCAGGCTGCTGGTGATCGGCTTCACCGGGGGCGAGATCCCCACCGTCAAGGTCAACCGGCTCCTGCTCAACAACGTCGACGTCGTGGGCGTCGGCTGGGGCGCGTTCGCCCTGTCGCGCCCCGCCTTCGTCGCGCAGCAGTGGGCCGAGCTGACACCGCACCTGCGTTCGGGAGCGGTGAACCCGCTGATCAGCGCCACCTTCGGGCTGGAGCAGGCGTCCGAGGCGCTGGCGCGCATCGACGAGCGCAGGGTCACGGGCAAGGTCGTGCTGGAGACAACCTGAGCCCGTGGCGCCCCGGACGACCGGGGCGCCACGGGAACCCCTGTCAGTTCTTCCCGTTCCCGTTCTGATCCGGCTTGACCGGCAGGTAGAAGTCGTCGCCGTAGTTCTTCGTCCCGTACACGACGGCCTGCTCCACGGCCCGGGCCGACCGGTCGTCGCGGCGCATCAGCGGGTCGTTGCGCAGGTCTTTCGTGAGGGCCACGCACAACGCGATCATCACGAGCGCGAACGGCGCCGCCATGATGATCGTGATGTTCTGGATGCCCGTCAGAGCCTCCCCGTCCTCGCCCACCAGCAGCATGATGATCGCGATCGACCCCATGACGACGCCCCAGAAGATCACCACCCAGCGGGCGGGCTCGATCGAGCCGCGCGAGGACAACGTGCCCATGACGACCGACGCGGCGTCGGCGCCGGAGACGAAGAAGATCGCGATGAGCACCATCGCGAGGATGCTCAGGATGCTGCCGAGCGGCATCGTCGCGAGCAGCCCGAACAGCTGGCCCTCGGCGGACAGCGCGGCCAGACCGACCTCGCCGGTCGGGTCGACGGAGCGTTGCAGGTCGATCGCGGCACCCCCGAAGATCGCGAACCACACCAGGCTCACGACGCTCGGGATCAGGATGACCCCGGTGACGAACTGGCGGATGGTGCGCCCGCGGCTGATCCGGGCGATGAACATGCCGACGAACGGCGTCCAGGAGATCCACCACGCCCAGTAGAAGACCGTCCAGCCCGACAGCCACACGGCGGTGGCGTCGCCCCCCGGGGCGGCGGGGCGGGGGGCCATGTGCGCGAGGTTGGCGACGTAGTCGGCGATCGGGGGGGGGCGGAGGGTGAGGATCAGGGTGGTGGGGCCGCCGCAGGTGGCGGCGGTGGGGGCGGCCATGTCCGCGAGGTTGCCGACGTAGTCGCCGATCGCGGTGGGCAGCAGGTTGAGGATCAGGATGGTGGGACCGCCGATGAACACGACCAGGGCCAGGACCCCGGCCAGCACCATGTTGATGTTGGACAGCCATTGGATGCCCTTGGCCACCCCGCTGACGGCGGAGGCGACGAACGCGATCGTCAGCACCGCGATGATGCCGACGAGCAGCGGCTTGATCTCGTCCGGCACCGGGAATCCGTTGAGTTGGAGTCCCGCGCCGATCTGCAGGGCGCCCAGGCCGAGCGAGGCGGCCGAGCCGAACAGGGTGGCGAAGATCGCCAGGATGTCGATGGCCTTGCCCAGCGGGCCCTCGGTGCGCCGTTCACCGAGCAGCGGCGCGAACGCCGAGCTGATCAGCTGGCGGCGGCCGCGGCGGAAGGTGGAGTAGGCGATGGCCAGCCCGACGACGGCGTAGATCGCCCACGGGTGCAGCGTCCAGTGGAACAGGGTGGTGGCCATCGCGACGTCGAGCGCGGCGGGGTCACCGGCAGCCACCGTGTGCCGGGGGGCGGCGAGGTGAAGTGCGCCAGCGGCTCGCTGACGCCGTAGAACATCAGCCCGATGCCCATGCCTGCGCTGAACATCATCGCGATCCAGGAGACCGTGCGGAACTCCGGCCCCTCGTCGTCGTGGCCGAGGGGGATCTTGCCGAAGCGGCTGAACGCCAGCCACAGCGCGAACACCACGAACCCGCTCGCGGCCAGCACGAACGCCCAGCCTCCCGCGCTCATCACGCCACCCAGGACGTAGGTCGCGACCTCGCTCAGGGTGTCGGTGGACGCGGCCCCCCACGCGATGAACGCGATGACGAGCGCGGCGGCCACTCCGAAGACCACCCAGTCGATGGGGTGGCGTCGGTCGGCCTGGGCGGCGGTCGACGGGGGTTCTGCGGGCGGTGTAGGTGGCTGTGGGTCCTCGCGTG
>JAKDLE010000294.1 GCA_030453005.1 Pseudonocardia sp.
GGAACGTCGCGAAGTGGGGGACTCCATGATTGACGTGATCGTGGTCGGCAGCGGACCGACCGGCCTGATGTTGGCAGGCGAGTTGCGGCTGCACGGTGTGCACACGCTCGTGCTGGAGAAGGATACCGAGCCGACCAGGGTCGTGCGCTCGCTCGGCCTGCACGCGCGCAGCATCGAGGTGCTGGACCAGCGCGGTCTGCTGGAGCGGTTTCTCGCACTCGGCACCCGGTACCCGGTCGGCGGCTTCTTCGCCGCCATCCCCAAACCGTCGCCGGAGCGGCTGGACACGGCGCATCCGTACGTCCTCGGCATCCCGCAGACCGTCACCGACCGCCTGCTGGCCGAGCACGCCACCGAGGTCGGCGCCGAGATCCGGCGCGGCTGCGAGGTGGTCGGGCTGAGCCAGGACGACCACGGGGTGACCGCGCGGCTGGTCGACGGCACGCGGCTGCGGTCGCGCTACCTCGTCGGCTGCGACGGCGGCCGCAGCACGGTGCGCAAGCTGCTCGGCATCGGCTTCTTCGGTGAGCCCGCCATGGTGGAGACCCTGCTGGGCGAGATGGAGCTGACTGCGCCACCGGAGACGCTGGCCGCCGTCATGGAGGAGGTCCACAAGACCCAGAAGCGGTTCGGCGCCATGCCCCTCGGCGACGGTGTGCACCGCGTCGTAGTGCCCGCCGAGGGGGTGGCGGGCGACCGCGCGGTCCCGCCGACCCTCGAGGACTTCAGACAGCAGCTGCGGGCGACCGGGGGCACCGACTTCGGCGTGCACTCACCGCGGTGGCTCTCCCGCTTCGGCGACGCCACCCGGCTGGCCGAGCGCTACCGGACCGGCCGGGTGCTGCTGGCGGGCGACGCGGCGCACATCCATCCGCCGGCCGGCGGGCAGGGGCTCAACCTCGGCATCCAGGACGCGTTCAACCTCGGTTGGAAGCTGGCCGCCGCGGTCGACGGCTGGGCCCCGGAGGGGCTGCTGGACAGCTACCACACCGAGCGGCGCCCGGTGGCTGCCGACGTCCTGGACAACACGCGCGCGCAGATGCAGCTGATGTCTCCCGAGCCGGGTCCTCAGGCGGTGCGCAGGCTGGTGTCGGAGCTGATGGACTTCGAGGACGTGAACCGGTACCTGATCGAGAAGATCACCGCGATCGGGGTCCGCTACGACTTCGGCGAGGGCCACGAACTGCTCGGCGGGAGGCTGCGCGACATCGAGTTGAAGCAGGGCCGCCTCTACGACCTGCTGCACGGCGGTCGGGGGCTGCTGCTCGACCAGACCGGCCGGCTCTCGGTCGCGGGCTGGGCGGACCGGGTCGACCACGTCGTCGACTCCCACGAGGAGCTGGACGCGCCCGCGGTGCTGCTGCGGCCCGACGGTCACGTGGCGTGGGCCGGTGGCGACCAGGCGGAGCTGCTCGGCCACCTGCCGCGGTGGTTCGGCGCGTGAGCGGCGGCGAGGAGGAACTGCGGTCCGAGCGGAGCTACGTGGCCGGGCTCTACGCGCGGCTCGACGCCGAGCGCGCGCGGGTCGACGGCGAGCACGACGCGGCGTTGCGGGGAGACGGCGGCACACCCGTGGACCGGGACGTCCGGGTGCGGTGGTCGGCCAAGCAGATGAAGCGGCTGGCCGTCGCCGACAACGGGCTGTGCTTCGGCCGGCTGGACGCCCTCTCGGGCGACCGTGCCTACATCGGCCGGATCGGCCTGTCCGACGAGGAGAACGACGACGAGCCGGTGTTGCTGGACTGGCGGGCACCGGCGTCGCGCGCGTTCTACGTCGCCACCGCCGCGCACCCGGAGAACCTGCGGCGGCGCAGGCAGTTCCATTCGCGCGGGCGCCAGGTGGTCGAGTTCACCGACGAGGTGTTCGGTGAGGGGGGAGGGGACGCCGCGCTGCTCGCGGCGGTCGACGCACCGCGCGGGGACGGGATGCGCGACATCGTGGCGACGATCCAGGCCGAGCAGGACGAGATCATCCGGCTCGACCACCCGGGGGTGCTGGTCATCGAGGGCGGCCCGGGCACCGGGAAGACCGTGGTGGCGCTGCACCGCGTCGCGTACCTGCTCTACACCCAGCGGGAGCGGATCGAACGGGGCGGCGTGCTCGTGGTCGGGCCCAACCCGGCGTTCCTGAACCACATCAGCCGCGTGCTGCCGTCGCTGGGCGAGTCCGAGGTGGTGTTCCTGACCACCGGCGACCTCGTGCCCGGCCTGCACGTCACCACCGAGGACCGCCCGGAGGCCGCGCGGCTCAAAGGCTCGCGCGCGATCCTCGACGTGCTCGCGGCGGCGGTCGCCGACCGGCAGCGGCTGCCGGAGCGCCCGCTGCCGATCGAGCTGGCGGACACCGCGGTGCGGATCGACGCCGAGACCGCGGAGTGGGCCAGGCAGGAGGCGCGGGCGAGCGGGCTCCCGCACAACGAGGCCCGCGCGGTGTTCACCGAGATCGTCACCTACGTGCTCACCGAACGGGCGGCGACCCGGATCGGCCGGGGCTGGCTGACGCGGAACGACCGCGACGCGTGGAAGGACCTGCGGGTCGACCTGGGCACGGAGCTCGCGGAGCACGAGGCGTTCGCCGCCGCGCTCGACGAGCTCTGGCCGGTCCTGACGCCGGAGACGCTGCTGGCCCCGCTGTACTCCGCACCCGAGCGGCTGCGGGCCGCCGGTGCGGACCCGGCGCTGGCGCGCGCCGACGGCGCCGCCTGGACGGTGTCGGACGTACCGCTGCTCGACGAGCTGGTCGACCTGCTGGGCCGGGACACGGCGGCCGACGCGGCCGCCGGGCGGACCGCCGAGCGGGAACGGCGAGCCGAGACCGAGTACGCCGCCGGGACGATGGACGTCCTCACGTTGGACTACGAGGAGCTGGACGAGGACATCGGGGTGCGCGTCGCGGACCTGACCCACGCCGAGGGGCTGGCCGACCGGTTCGTCGAGCGCGACACCCGCGAGCTGGTCGAACGCGCCGCCGCGGACCGGGACTGGACCTACCGGCACGTCGTGGTCGACGAGGCCCAGGAGCTGTCCGAGATGGACTGGCGGGTGCTGATGCGGCACTGCCCGAGCCGGTCGTTCACCGTGGTCGGCGACCTCGCCCAACGCCGGTCGGCGGCCGGAGCGACGTCCTGGGACACGATGCTGGAGCCGTACGTCCCCGGCCGCTGGGCGCACCGGTCGCTGTCGGTGAACTACCGCACGCCTGCGGAGATCATGACCGTCGCCGCCGGGCTGCTCGCCGAGTTCGCCCCGGGGGTGCAGCCACCGGAGTCGGTCCGCGTGTGCGGTGTCCAGCCGTGGTCGCGGCGGGTCGCCGACGTCGAACTGCGCGATGCGGTCGAGGAGTTCGTGCGAATCGAAGCAGGTCGCGACGGCACCAGCGTCGTGATCGGGCCGTCGGGGGTGCCGGGCGCGGTGGCGCCGTCGGAGACGAAGGGCCTGGAGTTCGACGCCGTACTGGTCGTGGAACCGATGCGGATCCTCACCGGCGGCCCGCGGGGCGCGGCCGAGCTCTACGTCGCCCTCACCCGCGCCACCCAACGTCTCGGCGTTCTGCACCACGGCCCACTGCCGCAGTCCCTGACCGGACTCGCCGGGGCGTCCCAGAACGGCACCGGTTTCTGACCCGGCTCAGGTGGCTGGGTCGACGATCTTCCAGTACGAATCCTTGCGGGTCACCTGGCCGTCGCGGAACTCCCAGTGGTCGCAGCCGCGGACACGCACCTGCTCGCCGTCGCCCCTCGTGCCGGTGAGCAGCCACTCGGAGACGCCGAGGTCGCCGCTGACCCAGTGCCTGCCGTCGCCGTAGTGGACGTCGGGCAGTCCCGCGAAGCGGGTGGCCAGGCCCTCCCGCACGGCGGCCTTGCCGGTCAGGCGCAGGCCCCAGGGCTCGGGCCCCCTCGGCATGTCCAGCGAACAGTCCTCGGCGAAGAACTCCATGATCGCGTCCAGGTCGTGCGCGTTGAACGCGGCGGTGATCGCCTCCAGCGTCTCGACCGACGCCTCGCCCCGGTCCGTCATCGCCGGCCCTCCCCGCGGTCGTACTCGTTCCCCGGAGGGTACGCCGGGCCCCCACTGCGCGGCCTTGATCGTCGCAGCGGAACCGGGAACGCGCCGGAGCACGGCCGTCGGTTCCGAGTCGACGATCATGAGCGCGTCCCGACCACGACGGTGGCCGCTGGCTCGGCCGAGTCGACGACGCGCGGGACGAGCCCGGAGCGGGTGAACGCGGCCGCGGTGCGCGCAGCCTGCTCCGTGCTCGTCTCGATCAGCAGGGCCCCGCCGGGCGCCAGCCACCGCGGCGCGCTCGCGACCACGCGGCGCCCGACGGCGAGCCCGTCGGCGCCGCCGTCGAGAGTGGCCCGCGGTTCGTGCAGGCGGGCCTCGGGCGGCAGCAGCCGGATCGACCCGGTGGGGACGTAGGGAGCGTTGACGACGAGCACGTCCACGCGGCCGAGCAGCGCCTCCGGCAGCGCGGCGTAGAGATCGCCCTCGTGGACCGCGCCCGCGACGTTGCGGCGCGCGCACCGCACCGCGACGGGGTCGACGTCGGCGGCGTGCAGCTCGATGGCGCCGACGGCCGCGGCGAGCGCCGCCCCCACCGCGCCGGAACCGCAGCACAGGTCGACGACCACCGCGCCCGGACGGGCGAGAGCCACGGCCTGCGCGACGAGGAGCTCCGTGCGGCGCCGGGGGACGAAGACCCCCGGGTCGACCGAGATGCGCAGCCCGCAGAACCCGGCCCAGCCGAGGACCTGCTCCAGCGGCAGCCCGGCGACGCGGCGGGCGACCAGCGCGGCGAGCGCGGCGGGCGAGTCCGCCGCGTCGAGGAGCAGGGCCGCCTCCTCCTCGGCGAAGACACAGCCCGCGGCCCGCAAAGCGGCGGCGACGACGGCGCGATCGGCCACCGGTCTCAGCGGGTGGCCAGTGCGGCGGCGCGTCCCGCCTGGCGCAGCAACCGGGGAACGGTGCTGGTCGCACCCAT
>JAKDLE010000295.1 GCA_030453005.1 Pseudonocardia sp.
CCACCAAGGACCCCGGGCCGTGGGAGGGCGAGCAGCGCAACATGTGGAAGCCCACCCAGCAGGAGTCACTGTGGTTCCACGGCGGCAACCTGCACCAGTCCCGGCACTACTCGCTCTACCTCGCGCTGCAGCTCAAGGCGCGCGCGGAGGGCATTCCCAATCGGTTCCAGGGGCTTCAGTGGGTCCATCACCTGGGCTTAGCAGGCGCGGGTGGGGTGTAGTTTGGCCCGGCTACCCGACCGGCCTCTCGCGTGCGCTCTCCGGCTGCCACCGCAGGGCGCACGCCGAGCATAACGACGCACCCCGGGCCGTTCACCACGTCAGCACGAACTCCAGGAAGGCCCGGTCCTGACATGTCCACGACCCAACAGACCGAACCGGTCGTCACCACACCCAGCCCACGCACGACGAGCTGGTGGATGCACGGCATCGCCACGCTCGTCGTGGTTTCCGTCGTCTCCGTCCTCGGCTGGTACCTGCTCGCCGACCCCACCACCAGCCCGCTCGGTGTCTACCCGCTGCCCTTCACCGCCGCGCTGTTCTGGGCGCTGATGTTCGTGGTGTGGCCCGGCTTCAACCTCGAGCTCTTCGGGTTCTCCCGGCTGCCCCAGCCGCTGCGCGGTGTCGTCTACCTCGCCGCCACGGTGGTCTTCGCCGTGGTCGTCACGTGGGCGCTGGCCGCCGGGCTCGGGAGCGTCGCGCCCGACTTCGCGGCGTCGCGCGAGGGCGGCACCGGCTACTTCACCGGGGCGCTGTTCGTGCTGTTCGGCTTCTCGACCTACGTGCTGGTCGTGCTCAACTGGGCGCACTGGCCGTGGACCGACCTGGGCCTGAAACAGCCCATGGTCGGGCTGTGCGAGGTGGCGTTCGTCTTCGTCCCGACGGTCCTGCTCTACGCCCTGCTCGGGATCCCGTCGGTGTCCGCCACGGGTGCGCCGCTGCTCAGCGTGAACGCGCTGCTCGGCTGGTACTACTCGGTCATCGTCGCGATCGTCGTCACCGGCCTCACCCTGGAGAACTGGCCGTGGCGCCTCGCCGGCAGCCGGGCCCGGGTGGCGGGCGTCTCGCTCGTCGGCAACATCGTGCTCGGGACGGCGCTGTATGTCGGCCTGCTCGCCGTCTGCAAGCTGCTGATCGGTGCGGAGACCGTCGCCCTCCTCGATGACGCCATCCACCAGTTCCCGGCGCAGCTCGGGGTGTGCTGGGTCGCCTGGATGATCATGTGGGGCAACGCGTTCGGCAACAAGCCGACCGGGCTGGGCGACGCCGCGAACCTCGCCGCCCGCGTCGTCATCACCTTCGGGCTCGCCGTCGGCACCTTCTGCCTCTACTACTACGTGCTCGCAGGCGGCCTGCTCCACGAGCCGGTCGTCGCCGGCGGGCTGTACGGCAACGCGCTCGGCTTCATGGACTGGTTCGCCCTGGTCACCCTGCTCTACGTCGTCGGTTTCGAGTCCTACGGACTTCGGCGTCCGCGCGCCGAGGCCACCATCGAAGGAGCCCCCGCATGAAGGCAGCGCGTTTCTACGGTCCCGGCGATATCCGCATCGACGAGGTGCCGGAGCCCACCACGCGGCCCGGCACGGTCAAGGTCGAGGTGGAGTGGTGCGGCATCTGCGGCACCGACCTGCACGAGTACCTCGAAGGCCCCATCTTCGCCCCCACAGCCGACGCCCCGCACCCGATCACCGGCGAGTCGGTGCCGATCACGCTCGGGCACGAGTTCGCCGGGATCGTCGCCGAGGTCGGTGACGGCGTCACCCGCGTACGCGTGGGTGAACGTGTCGTGGTCGAGCCGTACATCATCTGCGGCACCTGCGACGCCTGCAGCAACGGCCGCTACAACGTGTGCCAGACGCTGGGGTTCGTGGGCCTGTCCGGTTACGGCGGCGGCTTCGCGCAGTGCGTCGGGGCGCAGGAGCGGTGGATCCACCCGCTGGGCGAGCTCGGCACCGATGTCGGCGCGCTGATCGAGCCGCTGGCGGTGGCCCACCACGCGGTGAAGCTGTCGCGGGCGAAGCCCGGCCACACCGCGCTCGTCTTCGGGGCCGGCCCGATCGGGCTGGTCACGACGGCCGCGCTCAAGGCCGCCGGCGTCGAGGAGGTCATCGTCGTCGAACCGGCCGACGTGCGGAAGGCCAAGGCCCCGGTGGCGGGCGCCGACCACGTCCTCGACCCGACGACGACCGACGTGGTGGCCGAGGTCCACGAGCTGACCAAGGGGCGCGGTGCGGACGTCTCCTTCGAGTGCGCCGGCATCGATGCGGTGCTCAAGTCCGCGATCCTGTCCACCCGCGCCGGCGGCACCGTGGTCAACGTGGCGATCTGGGGTCACGAGGCCTCGGTGGCGATGAACGACCTCGTCTTCCGCGAGGTGAACGTCCTCGGTTCGCTGGCCTACGCCGACGACCACCCGGCGACCATCGCGATGGGGGCCAGCGGCAAGGTCGATCCCTTCCAGTTCATCACCGGACGTATCGACCTCGACGACATCGTCGGCAAGGGCTTCGACGAGTTGATCAGCAACAAGGAGGAGAACGTGAAGATCTTGGTATCCCCGAAGCACCTGGGCTCATGAGCAACGTCATCGTCACCGGGTCCGGCCGGGGCATCGGTCGCGGCATCGCGCTGCGGCTCGCACGAGACGGGTGGCCGTCAACGACATCGACAACGGCAACGCCAAGGGCGAGACGCTGGCTCAGTACACCCAGCTCATCGCGCTGGGCCGAGTGCGGACCCCCGACGACGTCGCCGGGTTCGTCTCCTACCTCGCGGGACCGGACTCGGACTACATGACCGGACAGTCGGTCGTGATCGACGGAGGGATCGTGATGGTCTGACGGCCGTCGGGGGCCCAGGTGCCGGTCGTCTGACCGACTCTCAGCCCAAGGCCGCGCCGAACAGCAGGCCGAGGCCGTAGGTCGCCGCGGCTGCGCCCGCGCCGATGGCGAGCTGGCGGATCGCCCGACGCAGCGGGGGCCCGCCGGAGAGCACGCCGACGGTGGCCCCGGTGAGCATCAGGGCGAGCCCGACCAGCACCCCCGACGCGACGAGCGCGATGCCGCCCTCGATCCCGAACAGGAACGGGAGCACGGGCACCGCGGCACCGGAGGCGAAGAACGCGAAGCTCGACAGGGCGGCACTGAGCCCGGTGCCGACCACGTCGTGCCGATCGGCGCCGCCGCCCGCGGCGACCGAACGGGCGGGGTCGGCGCTGCGCAGCACGGTCTTCGCGCGGGCGTGGGCCTCTTCGGCGGGCACCCCCCGCGCGCGGTAGACCAGCGCGAGCTCATTGGCGTCCACGTCGAGGTGTCGCAGGACGACGTTGGCGTCCCGGGTGTCGGGGGCGGAGGCGGCGAGCAGCTCCCGCTGCGAGCGCACCGAGACGTACTCGCCCGCGCCCATCGACAGCGCGCCCGACAACAGGCCGGCCAGCCCGGTCAGCAGCACGGTGCCGGTGCCCGCACCACCGCCGATGACGCCGAGCACCAGCGCCAGGTTGCTGACCAGGCCGTCGTTGGCGCCGAACACTGCGGCGCGGAACGTGCCCGACACCCGGGCCCGGCCGCGGGCGGCGAGCCCGCGCACGATCTCCTCGTGGATCCGCTCGTCGGCGGCCATCGCGGGTGTGGCGTCGGTGTCGAAGCGGTAGGGGGAACGGGTCTCCGCGCGCTGCGCGAGCGCGAGGACGAACACGGAGCCGAAGCGCCGCGCGAGGAAGGCCAGCATCCGCATCCGGGCGGCGCCGCGACGGACCGGTCCGACGTCGTCGCCGAGCAGCCCCGCCCAGTGCGCGGCGTGGCGCTCCTCGGCCTCGGCGAGTCCCAGCAGAATCTCCCGCTCCTCGCCCACCCGGCGGGTGGCCAGCTCCCGGTAGACCTTCGCCTCCTCGCGTTCGTCGGCCAGCCGCCCGCGCCACCTGCGCAGCGCCGAGCGCGTCGGTGGGGCCGGTCCTCCGCCTGCCATCACGTCGTCCACGGGTGACCCGGGTCAGTCGAGCCGGGCGGTGATGCGTTCGGTCGCGGCCCGGCGGTCGAGCACGGCGGGGTCGGCGTGGCGGCACTGCACGAGCGACGCCCCGGCGGCGAGGACGGCGAGCAGTCCGTCGCCGAGGCCGTGGGCCCCGGACCAGTCCCGGGTGGAGAGCACCCGGTCACCCGCGGACAGGCCCAGCGCGGCGGCGCGGGCGCGGACGTCGGCGAGCACCTCGTCCACCGACGCGCCGGTCAGCGCGCGGGCGGAGCCGGGCACCGGGGCCCACGGCACGAAGTCGTCGCCGTGCAGGCGCACCTCGGTGGCGAAGTCGACGACGCCGGTCGGGAGCCCGGAGAGGCCCTTGCCGAACGCGTCGAGCGACAGCGCGACCACGCCGTTCGGCGGGTCCGCGGAGAGCGCGAGGTCGACGCGGTCGGCGTCGCACAGCACGAGGTCCGCGCCGACCGGGTCGGCCACCACCTCGGCGCCGCACCACCACGCGGCCAGCAGCACGGCGGCGGTCTGCCAGTGCGCGGGCAGCATCGCGGCCACCGTGGCACCGGGCTCCACGTCGCACTCGTCGCGCAGCAGGTTGGCGGCCTTCGCCGCCCAGTTCGCGGTGGTCACGCCGGAGAGCTCCACGCGCTCACCGGTGGCGTCGTCGTAGAACGTGATCAGGGGCCTGCCCGAGCCGGGTCCGCGGAGCACCGGGTCGAGCAGGGCGGCGGTGAGGGTCACCGCCCCATTGTGGGCCAGTGCGGCCGCGCTCAGTCGATGCAGGGCACGCCCGCGGCGGTGATCGGCTGCTCGACGGGCGGGGCCGCCGACACGGACCCGGGTGCGATCTCCGGCGCGGGGGTGGGCAGGATCGACGGGTCGAAGTCGGAGCCGAGCACGACGAGCAGGTGGCCCCGGGTCACGGAGCCGTCGCTCTCGACGTCGATGTCCCCGAGCTGCTCGGCCACCGACTGTGCGGCGTCGGAGTCGGGGTCGGTGTAGCGCACCA
>JAKDLE010000296.1 GCA_030453005.1 Pseudonocardia sp.
TGCCGCACGAGCAGCGAGGACTCCCTGGCCAGCAGCAACGCCTGGCGCAGCGACGGCTCGACGACGGCGGTGGCGGCCTCGCCGAGCCTGCCCTCGGCCAGGCGCTGCAGGGCCAGCGCCTCGCCTGCCGCCGAGCCGACCCGCTGGTGCAGCCGGGCGGCCTCGCTCAGGTGGGCCACGGCGTCGCTGCCCCGCCCGGCGAGCAGCGCGGCTTCGCCCAGCACCAGCGTCGCGAACGCCTCCCCGCGCTCGGCACCGTTGTGCCGCGCGGTGTCACGCAGCCGCCGGGCGAACTCGATGAGCCGGTCGTCGGGCTGCTCGCCGTAGAGGTAGTGCTCCACCACGCACAGGTGCCCGTCGTGCACGCTCGCCGCGAGCTGCGGGGCCCGGCTGGTGTCGAGCAGGTCGGCCTCGATCTGGTGCTGCCACTTCCCGGCGGTGTGCGCGACCAGTGCGCAGAGGCCGGCCGCGTCGGCGAGCTCGGCCACCAGCCCCCCGGCCAGTGCCAGCCGGCGCGCCTCGTTCGCGTGCCTGCGCGCCGCGGCGAGCTCCCCACGGGCGAGCGCCAGGTAGCCCTCGGCGATGCGCAGCCGCAGACGCTCGATCGTGCTGGTCGGCCGCAGCCCGGCCAGCGCCGCGGCGGCGGTGTCGGCGTCGCCGAGCACCACCGCGGCGCGGGCCTGACGGACCCGCAACGCCCTGCGCCTGCGGCCGCGGGCGGCCGCGATCGCCTCGCTGAACGCGGCGAGCGTCGAGGGCCCCCCGCAGGCGAACAGGCAGTCCGCGCGCAGTTCGAGCAACGACGACCGGCGGGGCGCGAACGCGAGTGCCTGCTCGACCAGCGCGCGGGCGTCGGCGACGGCCCCGACCGCGGTGGCGTCGCGCGCGGCGCGTTCCAGCCACGGCACGGCGTCGGTCCCCGCGCCTGCGTCGACGAGGTGCTGGCCGATCCGGTCGGGCGGGCCGCCGTGGTCGATGAGCACCGCGGCGGCCTTGCGGTGTGCCGAGCGGCGCTGCGCCTCGGGCAGCGACGCCAGCAGCGCGGCCCGCAGCAGCACGTGCCGGAACCGGAACTCCGCTCCGGCCTCGACGACCAGCCCGGCCCGCACCGCCGCACCCAGGACGGTCCGTGCGTCGGGCTCGGCGAGCCCGGCGAGCGCGACCAGCTCGTCGGCGGTGAAGCGGACCCCGGCCACCGCGATCCGTTGCAGCACGGGACGTACCCGCGGCTCGAGCGCGCCCAACCTCGCTTCGATGATCTCGTAGACCCGCCGCGGGATGTGCAGATCGCCCTCGGGGCGGACGGCGGCGGCCGGCTCCTCGGCGAAGAACGGGTTGCCCTCGGCGAGCTCGTGGATCCGATTTACCGCGGCGTCCGGGACGGCCTCGCCCGCGACCCGTCGAACCACCGCGGCGCAGGCCGGGGCAGAGAGCGGACCCAGGCCGATCTCGCACGCCCCCTGCCCGGCCAGCAGGCTGGCCCGCATCTGCGCGGCGGCCGGGACCAGCTGCTCGCGACGGTAGGCGAGCAGGACGACGATCGGCTCGCACCGGGTGGCCCGGCCGAGGTAGTGGGCGAGCTGCACGGTCGTGATGTCGGCCTCGTGCAGGTCGTCGAGCAGCAGCACCGCACCCCGCCCGGAGGCCGCGGCGGCCAGCACGGCCAGCACGGCCGACAGGACCGGCTGGCGCCCGCGCAGGCCGGTCTCCGACAGCGAGGGCGCGGCCCGGCCGAACAGCCGGGCGAGCCCCTCCCGGGCCGGGGTCGGCAACGCGGCCTCGAGATCGGGCCGCTGCCGCAGCAGCCTGCCCATCGCCTCGGTCACCGCGGCGAACGGGGCCGCCCCCTCGGCCCGGTTCGTGCCGCCATGGGCGATGGTCCAGCCGCGCCCGGCGGCCTCGTCCAGCAGCGCCTCGCAGAACCGGGTCTTGCCGATCCCGATCTCCCCGGTGACCAGCAGCGCGCCGCCCGAGGCCTTCGCGGCGCGGTCCAGCACGGCGCACCCTTTGGCCAGCTCGGCCGCGCGACCGACCAGCGGTGACCGGTGCGGCAGCGCCTGCGCGGTCGGGAGGGCCAGCGCGGTCCACAGCCGCACCGACTCGGGGCTGGGGAGCAGGCCCAGCTCGGCGAGCGCGGCGCGCAGCCGGTCGCACTCCTGCATCGCCTCGTGCCGACGCCCGGCCGCGGTCAGCGCGCCGACGTGGCGGCGGTGGGCGTGCTCGTCGGCCGGGTCACAGCCGACGAGCTCCGCCCAGCGGCCCGCGCAGCGCAGCAGGTCGAGGTGCCGCCGGTGCAGCCGGTCCCGCGGCGCGGTCAGCCATTCGGGGTTCGGGTCGGCAGGCAGCAGCCCCTCGCCGTAGCGGGCGGCGACCTCGGCGGCGGCGCCCGGATCTCCTGTCCGCAACGCGGCGTCGGCAGCGGCCTCGAAGTCCTCGACGTCGGTGGAGATCTCCGCGCCCGGCCACAGCAGCACCAGCCCGCCCCGCAGCACCACCGCGTCGGGGTCGCCGAGCATCCTGCGGGCGTGCGAGGCGGCGCGATGAAGGTTGGCGAACCCGGCCTCGGGGCCGAGGTGCGACCACAGCGACTCGACGACGTGGTCGCGGGAGAGCCGGTGGCGGGGCGCGATGGCGAGCAGCGCGAGTAGGTCGACGGCCCGGCGTGGGGCGCCGGCCGCGGTGACCGAACGCGAGCCGACCGTCGCCGAGAGCGGGCCGAGCAACCTGACGTACAGCCGGGAGCGGCGAGCGGCGGGCGGCGGAGCGGCAGGTGCACGCTCCGCCACCGCGGCGTTGCGACGCACCTAGGCGCGGCCCTTGAGCATCAGGTTCCAGTACAGGAACGGCAGCCCGTAGCGCTTCAGGTACCACATGTCCGTCCGCTCCTTGATCGTGTCGATCACCGGTATGGACGGCTTGGGCTTCATCGAGTAGTCGAACTCGGCGAGCAGCATCTTGCGGCGGGCCGTGGTCAACGGGCACGAGGCGTAGCCGTCGTAGGACGCCGTCAGCGGCGTGCCCCGCTTCGCGGCCAGCAGGTTCTCCACCACCACCGGTGCCTGCTTGCGCACCGCTGCGCCGGTCTTCGAGTTCGGCGAGGACCCGGCGTCGCCGAGCGAGAAGACGTTCGGGTAGCGGCTGTGCTGCATCGTGTGCTTGTCGATCTCGATGTAGCCGAACGGGTTGCCTGCGTCCGCGAGCGGCCCCTTCTTGATCCAGTCCGGGGCGCTCTGCGGCGGCACCAGGTGCATCACCGAGTAGGGCAGCGTCTGGGTGGTGTCGTCCTTCTTGCTCGTGACGGTGACCTCGCGCCGGTCCGGTAGCACCTCGGTCACCTCGCTCTCGAAGTGCACGGTGATGCCGTAGCGGCGGGCGACGCCCACCAGCACGTCGGAGAACTCCTTGACGCCGAACATCGCGGGCGTCGGCAGCACCAGGTGGACGTCGATGTTGCGCAGCACGCCCTGCTGGCGCCAGTAGTCCGCGGCCAGGTAGGCGATCTTCTGCGGGGCGCCTGCACACTTGATCGGGCCGGCCGGCATGCCGAACACCGCGGTGCCCGAACGGGTGTTGCGCACGAAGTTCCACGTCGCAGGCGCGAGCTCGTAGAGGTAGTTGCTCGACACCCCGTCCCGACCGAGGGTTGCCGGCAGGCCCTTGATCTTGTCCCAGTCGAGCTGGATGCCGGGGCAGACGACCAGGTAGTCGTAGCCGACCACGCCGCCGTCGTCGAGGGTGATCTCGCGGCCGTCCGGGTCGATCTCCACGGCGGCCTGCTGGATCCAGGTCGCGCCCTTGGGCAGCACCGACGCCTGCGGCCGTGCGCTCTCCTCCACCGGGGCGCGACCGCCGCCGACGAGGGTCCACAGCGGCTGGTAGTAGTGCGTGGTCGCCGGGTCGATCACGGCGACGTCAGTGGCGTCCTGCCGCATCAGCCGGGCGGCGACCGAGATACCCGCGCTCCCGCCCCCGACGATGACGATCTCGTGATGCCGTCGCGTCGCCATGCCGTCCCACCTCCATGTGTTATCAATATGTCTGCACATTCAACATAAGGCCTGTGGTCGGCGACACACAAGACCCGCGGGCAGTCGTCACCCGGGAACGGTGGGCGGGCGCAGCGCGGACATCCGGGTGACCGCGTCGCGTAGCAGGTCGGGATGGCAGGCCAGGTTGAGCCGGGCGAACCCCGCACCGGGCGGCCCGAACGCGGGGCCGGGGCTCAGTGCGACCTTCGCGTGGTGGAGGATCTCTGCTGCGGGGTCGTCGCCGAGGCGGAGGGCGCGGCAGTCCAGCCAGGCGAGGTAGGTCGCCTGCGGTGGGGTGTAGGTGATCTCGGGCAGGTGCTGGGCGAGGAGTTCGTCGAGCAGTGTGATGTTGTCGGTGATGGCGTCGAGCAGGGTGTTCAGCCATGGCTCGGCGTCGCGGTATGCGGCGGTGGCGGCGAGCACGCCGAGGTGCCCGACCGCCCAGGGGTCGGGGAGCCGGGCGAGGACCGCGTGCTGTCGCGGGTCGGTCGCGACGGCCAGCGCGCACTTGAGCCCGGCGAGGTTCCACGCCTTCGACGCGCTGTGCAGTGCGATGCCGGTCGCGGTGGCGTCCGCGGACACGGTGAGGTAGGGGTGGAAGCGGTGGCCGGGCAGGGTGAGCGGGGCGTGGATCTCGTCGGTGAGCACGACGGCGTCGTGCCGGGCGGCGAGCCGGGCGAGCGCGCGCAGTTCCGCGGGCTCGTGTACCCGCCCGGTCGGGTTGTGTGGGTGGCAGAGGAACACCACGCGGGCGCCGTTGGTCAGCGCGCGGGCGATCCCGTCCAGGTCGAGGCGGCCGGCTCCTGCGGGGTCGAGCAGCGGCACCGCGACCGGGCGCGCCCCGACCGCCTGGATCCAGCGCCGGACCGGCGGGTAGAGCGGTGGCATGAGCACGACGGCATCGCCCGGCGCGACCAGCAGCCGCAGGACCTCGGTGGCGCCGGCCGCG
>JAKDLE010000297.1 GCA_030453005.1 Pseudonocardia sp.
CCCCGCCGCGCCTCCCGGTCAGGATGTTTCCGCAGGTGGGAGGCTTGAAAAGCTTGACCCACCCCACCAAGTACGGTAATATGATAACAATAGCAAGGGAGATCGGCTCCGAGAGTCTGGGAGGACCCCGAGATGGCACCCACCACCAACGACGCCCCGCAGGCCGGGTCGGGCGGGCCGATCCTGCGGCACGTGGTGTACGAGCCTGCCGTCGAGCACGCCCCGGTGGCGGCTCCGGCTCCGGCGCCGGTCGAGCTGGGCGCGGTGGCCGCGCCGAGGCCGGTGGGTGTGGTCCCGGCCGAGTGGGTCGTCGACGAGGCGACGCGGCAGCGGATCACTCGGTTGGTCGTGGTGCTGCTGGAGGTGCTCGACGGGCGGCGGGCACCGGTGGCCGCGCTGGGCGCGGCGCCGGTGTTGCGCTACCTGGCCGTCTACAGCCGTCGCCGGGCGTTGAGCGCGTCGCGTGCACTGTCGGTGCGGATCTACCAGCCGCGCCCGTTCTCCGCCGAGGTCGCCGCGGTGTGCGTGATTGATGGGGCGTATCGGGCGGTGGCGCTGCGGGTGGAGCGCGACGAGCACCCGTTCGACGGCTACGCGTGGCGGGCCACAGCGCTGCGGGTCCTGTAGCGGCGGGGGCGGTGGGGGCCGGGTACCCCCCCGCCCCCCCCCCCCGACCAGGCCCGGCCGGGCAGGCCACCTCACCCACCACGACGACGATCACCACTACGGCGATGACAACAGCGATGACAACGGCGAGCGCTGAGCACCGACGAGGACACGGCGGGCGAGACGACCCGGAAGGGGGCGGCAGGCGATGAACCACCACGACGAGCGGGGCGCGACGGTCGACGGATTGGGTCGGCTGGGTCGGGCGGCGTTGGCCGCAGCTGGTGAGGGGTTGCACGTGTTCCCGTTGCAGCCGCGGTCGAAGCTGCCCGCGGTGCGGGACTGGGAAGGGGCCGCGACCCGCGATCCCGAGCGGATCGTCTCCTGGTTCGAGGCCAGGCCCTACAACTTGGGGGTGGCGTGTGGACCGAGCGGGTTGGTGGTGGTCGACCTCGATGACGGGCACGGGGAGAGCGCGCCGGAGCCGTGGACCGGTGCTCGGCACGGCCGTGAGGTCCTGACCCAGATCGCCGCTGCCGCGGGTGCTCCGCCGCTGCCGCGCACGCGGACGGTGTCTACGCCCTCGGGTGGGCTGCACCTGTACTTCCGGGCGCCGGTCGGGGTGGAGCTGCGTAACACCGCGGGTGGTCTGGGGTGGCGCATCGACACGAGGGCGCACGGCGGATACGTGGTCGCGGCGTCCTCGGTGCGCGACGCCGGCTACTACCGGGTGACCGACCGGGCGCCGGTGGCGGAGCTGCCCGACTGGATCGCGGCCGCGCTCACCCCGACCCGGGTGCCCGAGCCCGGCCGGGGCGCGATCGCGTCGGTGGTGCTGCCCGGTGGTGGGCGGGCGCGGGCCTACGTCGCGGCGATCGTCGAGCGCGAAGCGGCCGGGGTCGCGAGCGCTGCGACGGGGACCCGGCACCACACGCTGCTCGCCGCGGCGCGCACCCTGGGCCGGCTGGTGGGCGGCGGAGCGCTCGACGAGGCCACCGCCCGCGCCGCGCTCGTGGCAGCGGCCACGGGCTACCTCGGGCACGGCGGCTACACCGAGGCGCAGGTCGCCCGCGACGTCGACGACGGGTTGGCGTACGGGACGCGACTGCCCAGACGGATCGACGTGGGCGGGCGGTGAGCGCACAACGACCCGAACCCGGGCCTGAGGAAACGGCGGCGGGCGAAGATGGTCAGCGGCTGGTCGGGCGGGCCGAGCTGGTGGCCCGGTTGGGGATGACCGAGCAGACCCTGGCCCGGCTCTACAGCCAGCGGGCCCGGACCGGGCACCCTACGGCGGTCGCCCGGGCCGGGCGCCGGCTGCTATGGGACCTCGACGAGGTCACTGCCTGGTCGGCAAGGTGGACGGAGGCGAAGCGGGCCGGGCTCAGCGAGGTCGACCGTAGCGGGGACCCCGGCGAGCTGGTCGACATCGACGAGGCCGCCCGGGTGCTCGGTTACGCCAACCGACGCACCATCGACTCCTACCGCGCGCGCCGCGGCCGCGGCTACTTCCCGGACCCCGACGATCTCGCCCGGACCCGCTGGACCCGCTGGACGCTGTGGGCGTTCGCCGACCGCCGATCCCGCCCCGGTCGCCGTGGCCACGACCCGAACCGGTAGCCGCCGGGCCGAAGGGGTCGGCCCGGCGGCCATGCATCGGTGATGGCCGGTGGGTGACGAGCGTGAAAGACGGACCCGCCCTCGGTTGACGCGTATGCGTCAACGGTGCGTAGCGGTGTGGCCGACGGTGGGGCGGCCGGACTCGGCCGCCCAGGCGCGGGCGGCGAGCTCGCGGAACTCCGCGCGGGCGGCGGGGACGTCGGCATCGTCGAGCAGGGCCGCGGCGAACTCGTCGAGCGGCCAGGTGATCAGCGCGCCGTGGCGGGCGAGGTAGAGCCCGACGCCGCGAATGTGGTGGGCGTCGTCGTGGTCGAGCCAGGCATAGCCGAGCAGCTGCCACAACCACCGGCCGACCCGGTCGGGATCGCGGACCGACAGGACGGTCTTGACGTCGAGCAGCGCCCACTCGCTCTCCCCCACCGCCGCGGCGACGTCGGAGTCGGTCCGGCGGCCGGCGGGGATGAGGAGATCGCCGTCGGCCCAGTGCTCGACCAGGACCGGCCCGGCGATCCCGGCCGGGGCGGTGGGGTCGGGCGGGAGGTGTGTTGAGCGCGGAGATATTGGCCGCAGGATGGCGGGTCTGTTGTCCGGGGTTGCCGGTCAGGCGTCGGTGGTGAGCAGGGCCAGGGCGTGTTCGCGGTCGGCGTCATCGGGTTGGGTGTAGACGCGCAGGGTGTCGAGCCCGGCGTGTCCGAGCAGGTCCGCGACCAGGACCGGGTCGACGCCGGCGCGGATGAGCTGGGTGGCGAAGGTGTGGCGCAGTACGTGCGGCCCGAACCCGCCGTCGGTGTCGTCGCCGAGTCCGGTGTGTTCGCCGAGCTCGGTGGTGATCGCGCGGGCGGAGCGGTCGGACAGCCGGCCGCCGCGGCGGTTGAGCAGCAGCGCGGGCGAGGTGTCGGCGCCGGGCCAGTGGGGGCGTTCGGCCAGCCACGCCGTCAGAGCGGAGCGCAGCTCGGGACGGGTCAGTGGCAGCTCGCGGAGCTTGCCGCCGTCGCGGCCTTTCCCGCGGACCCGCAGGGTGCCCTTGCGGGCCGAGAGCGCGACGTCGGCGAGGTCGAGGCCGACGACCTCGCCGATGCGGAGCCCGGTGTAGAAGGGCAGCAGCGCGATCACGGTGTCGCGGCCCGACCCGCAGTGCTCGACCGCCCGCAGGTAGCGCACCACCTCCCGGGGGCTGAGCGCTTTCGGGGCGCGCCGCGGCAGGGCCTCTCGTCGGGCGGCGGCGGCACCGAGACCGCGGCGGGCGTAGAAGTCGTCGATCGCGGCCAGGGTGTTGTTGATCGTGGCCGGGGCCTGGCGGGCGACGGTCTTGGCCCACACCCGCCAGTCGCGTACTGCGCCGTCGCGGGCGGCCGGGTCGGTCAGTGGATCCCCGACGTCGGACTCGGTGGCGGCGAGCCAGGCCAGGAACCCGCGGACCCGCGCGACGTACTTGGTCCGGGTGGCCCCGGCCAGCGGGGCCCGGGCCAGCGCGCGTTGGTAGCGGGCCAGCTCGGCGGTCAGCTCCACCGGCAGCGCCGTCGCGCCGCCGGTCCTACCGCCGACGCCACCGGTGTTTCCGGAAGCTGATCTGGTCGGCTGCGCAGCCCGTCTGGACGTGTTTCCGGAAGCCATGGGCGGAGTCTACTTCTGGGATTGCTTATTCCCGGAACCTGCGGCGGGGGCGGGTTACCGGACCGCCAGCCGGAGGTGATCAGTCGTCGAAGATCTGGCGAACGATCTCGAGCTCCCTGATCGCCGCAGTGAGCAGCTCGGCCTGGGATGTCGTGTTGCGGTCGGCGAGGCCGCCGAACCTGACCTCGGATCGGCCGGGCTCGAACGAGTGCAGCAGGACGTGGACCTTTCCGATCGGGGTTGGCTGGTCCTGCAGGGCACGGACCGCGGCGGCTTTCTGCTCGCCGGTGAGGCGGTCGTCATCGAGGTCGCCGGGGGTGAAGGCGAACCATCCTCCAGGTGGGGGCGTCGTCATGCCCGACATGCTCCCGTACGACATAGCCGCGGTCGGGTCGCGCGGGGTGGGGGCATGGCGAGTGCTGGGCTACGACGAGGACGTCATGGCGGACGGGGTCGGCGGCATCGCGAGCAGGTGTTGGGCGATGGCCTGGCCGGCCGCGGTGGTCTCATACGAGCTGGTCATGGGCGGCCCGGGGAAGGCACGGCGCGTCACCAGACCTTCGTCGATCAGGTCGCGTAGCCGGTCGTTGAGGCTGTTCGCGCTGATCCCGGGGATGGCCCGCTGTAGCTCGGTGAACCGGGCGGGTCGTTGCCCGAGCAGGAACATCACGTGCAACGACCAGCGCCGGCCCAGGACCGCGAACATCGCGGCGGCCGGGTCGGGCAGCACGAGCTCGATGCGGCTCGGAGGACCAGACGTCACCATGTGTCCACTCATTTTATCGGAGTCGCTTAACTTTTCGGATCACTGCTGTTACCGTCCGGCCTCCGGTCGGAGCTCCCGGGCGCTGGTCGGGCGCCGACCCCAGTGTGTCGGCTCCGGGATCGGGGTTCGGGAGGGCGGCGATGGCGCCGAGAGTGGATCGTGAACGACGCGAGGCCGCGGTGGCGCGGCTGCGTGAGTTGCGCACGGCCGGGGAGCTGACCGGCGAGCACTCCCGGTTGGCCGCCGCGGGTCTCGGGGTCAGCGCCCGGACGCTGCGCCGCTGGCTGGGCCGCCCGGGCGGAGACCGGGCCGGGCGGCCGGGGCGGGGCGCGCCG
>JAKDLE010000298.1 GCA_030453005.1 Pseudonocardia sp.
AGCGACGGTGGGCTCGCGGGGTCGGTCGGCACCACATAGCAGCAGACCCGCTCGCCGAGCCGCTCGTCCGGCATGCCGACCACGGCCGCGGAGCGGATGTCCCGGTGCTCCGCGAGCAGGTCCTCGATTTCCCGCACGCTGATGTTCATGCCGCCGCGGATGACGATGTCCTTGGTGCGGCCGGTGACCCGGACGTAGCCCTCGGCGTCCATCCGGCCCAGGTCCCCGGAGCGCGAGAAGCCCGCCGGCGTGTACAGGTCCCGGGTCTCCTGCGGGCGGCCGAGGTAGCCGAGCATGTGGCTCGGTCCCTTGTAGGCGATGTCGCCCTCCTCGCCGGTGGGCACCGCGTCCCCCAGCTCGTCGACGACCTGGACCTCGGCGTGGGGCATCGCTGCGCCGTCGGAGATCAGCGACTTCTCCGGGTCGTCGTCGACCGTGCAGGTGGTGGTGGCCAGGTTCTCGCTGCGGCCGTAGAGGCTGAGGATCTTGGCGTGCGGCAGCACGGTGCGGGCGCGCTCGACCACGGAGCGGGGGATCGGTGCACCCGCGGACACCCAGACCCGGATGCTCGAGGCGTCGTGCTCGGCCGGGTCGTAGACGTCGAGCAGCATCTGGATGAACGTCGTGGCGGTGACGCTGACCGAGCAGCCGTGGTGTGCGATCTCGGCTAGCCCGCGGCGGGGCTCCCACTCGGCCATCACGTGCGTCGAACCGCCGTTGATCAGCGGGAGGAGGACCCCGGTGACCAGGCCTGTGGTGTGGGTGATGGGGGAGGGGCTGAATCCGACGTCGTCGGAAGTGAAGCCGAACGCGGCGGTCAGTGAGCGGGCGCCGGAGATGTAGGTGTTGAAGGTGTGCACGCAGCCCTTGGGACGGGCGGTGGTGCCGGAGGTGTAGACGATGACGAACGGGGCGTCGGCGGTGACCGGCGCCCCGATGGCCTCGGCGGCCGCGGCCGGGTCGATGTCCGGTGTAACGGCGGCCAGGGTCGTGACGGGGCCGCCGGTCGTTGCTGTCTCGTCGCGGACGACGACCACCGTGTGCACCGCGGGCCGGGTCGAGGCCAGGTCGCGGTACATCGCCAGGAAGTCGAAGCCCTTGAAGACCGACCCGGTGACGACTGCGGACACCTGGGCGTCGTCGAGCACGTGGCCGACCTCGTCGCGCCGGTAGATCGGCATGATCGGGACCATCACCGCGCCCAACCTGGCCACCGCCGCGGCGACCACCGCGAACTCCGACCAGTTCGGCAGCTGCACCGCGACCCGGTCGCCCGCGCGCAGCCCGCGCTCCCGCAGCCCCACGGCGAGCCGGGCCGATACGTCCCGGAGCGCAGAGTAGTCGTAGGACACGTCGCCGTCGGTGATGAACGTCTTGTCACCCCATGTCTGCGCTTGACGGGTGATCAGCTCTCCGAGGGTCTCGGTGCTCCACAGGCCGGCGTCGTAGTACTCCTGCACCTCGACTGCGGTGAAGCGGTCGACAACGGTGGGAATCTCCATCGATTTCCGTCCTGGTAGTCGGTCCAGCCCCCTGGCGGGGGTTGCCACGCTTGGGAGCTTGGTCACTTCGGTAGAAATTTACAATGGTCTGGCCGAAACTTCAATCGCCGGCCAGGATGCAGGCGGCGCGAGGCGGGAGGCCGGAATGGGCGACGAGGCGTGTGGAGACCGAGCGTCGACGGCGAGGTGGGAGCCTCGGTCGACGCACCGGGTGGTCGGTGCCACCGCCAACCTCCGTGACCTGGGCGGTGTTCCGGCCGGCGACGGCCGGGTCGTCGGTGCGTCGCGGGTGCTGAGGGCCGAGGCGCTGGTGCTGCCGGACACGACTCCCCTGTGCACCGTATGGGCGCCGTCGGACACCGACGCCTACCGCGCACTCGGTATCCGCACGGTGCTGGACCTGCGATCGACCAGCGAGACGGGACGGGTCGCCTCCGCGTGGCCGGACGCGACGGCAGCCGCCTACGTCGCGATCCCGATCGAGGAGGGCGGTGAGGGCGACACGGACTACGTCCGCGAGATCAGGACCGGGCTGCGTATCCGGTTCACGGCCGCGGACATGGCGGGGTACTACGCCCTCACCCTCCGCCGCCGGGCCGACGAGTTCGGCACGGCCCTGCGCATCCTCGCCGATCCCGAGCGGCTGCCCGTCCTGGTGCACTGCGCGGCGGGCAAGGACCGCACCGGTCTACTGGTCGCGCTCCTGCTCGAGGGACTCGGGGTGCCGCGCCGGGTCGTGGTCGAGGAGTACGCGCTGACCGGGGCCCTCCGGCCGCACCGCGTGCGCGCGTACGCCCACCGCTTCGAAGGCTCGGGCGTCGACCTGGACGACGTCGCCACCCTGTTCGACAGCCCCGCCGCGGCGATGGAGGAGGCGCTCGCCGGCCTCGACGCCGAGTTCGGATCCGTCCGGCGCTACCTGACCGACCGGTGCGGGCTCACCCGGGGCGACCTGGAGTCGCTCCGGGCAAACCTGCTGGTGCCGGCACCGGTCCGGGGGATGGAAGGCCCGACGGAGGAGGCCAGGGGCGGGTGAGAACTCAGTCCATCGTGAGCACGGTCCGCACGACCGTGCCGGCGCGCTGAGCGGCCACGACCTCGTTGATCTCCTTCAGATCGTCCGTCCCGCTGATCAGCTTCTCGATCGGCAGCCGACCCGTGCGCCAGAGGCCGATGAGCATGTCGATGTCGCGGCGCATGCTGATGCCGCCGTGGAAACTGCCGGTGAGCTTCTTGTCGTCGTGGAAGAGCTCGTAGGCCGAGAGAGGCACGGTGTCCCCGGGGCGACCGGCGCCCACCACCGTCACGGTGCCGCCGCGGCGCACCGCGCGCCACGCGTCGAGGACGGTCGGCGGCTGACCGACGGCGTCGATGACCACGTCGAGGTCCCTCGCGTTCTCGGCGAACTCGGTCGGCGACATGGCCTCCGTGGCACCCAGGCTCAGCGCTGTCTCTCGGCGGCGCTCGGTCGGGTCGACGGCGATGAGGCGGGACGCGCCCGCCACCACGGCGCCGAGCACCGAGTTCAGGCCGACCGCCCCCGCCCCGATCACCGCGACGGTATCGCCGGGGGAGACCCCGGCGCTGCGCAGCGCGGCGCCGACCCCGGTGGGAACCGCGCAGCCCAACATGGCAGCGACCGGGAACGGGACGTCGGACGGGATCGGCAGGACCGCCCGGCGCCGCAGCACGGTGCGCTCCGCGAACGTCGCGGTGTTCATGCCCTGGTGGACCGGCTGCCCGTCGATCGAGAGCCGGTGGGTGGCGGTGTGCGCCTTGCCCGCCCGGGCGTCGGCGGTGGACGTGCGGCGGGCGCACAGGTACTCGTCGCCCCGCAAGCAGGGGGTGCACTCGCCGCAGGACGGCACCCACAGCACCAGGACGTGCTGGCCGATCTCGAGGTCGGTGACGCCCTCGCCGATCTCGTCGACCGTGCCGACGCCCTCGTGCCCCAACACGACCGGGGTGGGTTGCCCGAAGATGGTCGTCAGCGCCAGGTCCGACGCGCAGACGCCCGCGGCCCGCAGCCGGATGCCGACCTCACCGGGCCCGGCCGGAGCGAGATCGACGTCGCCGATCTCGAACGGGCCGCCGGAGGTCCACTGCACTGCTGCTCTCATAAGGCGTGCTCCTGTCTCGGTGGTGGGTGGTCAGCCGCGCGGCAGGCGGTGGACGGACGTGAGCGCGAGGTACTCCTCGATGCCCTCGAGGCCGAACTCGACCCCGAGCCCGCTGTCCTTGTGCCCGGCGAAAGGCGCCGCGGCGTTCGAGCCGTAGTGGTTGAGGCCGATGGTGCCCGCGTCGATGCGGTCGGCGACCGCGGTGGCGCGCCCCTCGTCGCGGGAGAAGATCGTCGCCGCCAGGCCGTAGGGGGTGTCGTTCGCCAGCGCGACACCCTCGTCGAGGGTGTCGTAGCCGAGTACGGAGAGCACGGGACCGAAGATCTCCTCACGGGCGATCCGCATCGACGACGTCACCTCGTCGAACACGGTCGGCTCGACGAAGTACCCGCGGTCCCGCCCGGCCGGGCGCCCACCGCCGATCACGGCCTTGGCGCCCTCGGCGAGGCCGCTCTCGAGATAGCCGAGTACCCGGTCGCGTTGGCGGGCCGAGACAAGAGGTCCGAAGAACGTGGCCGGGTCGAACGGGTCCCCCAGCGGCGCGGCGGAGATGACGTCGCACACCAGGTCGACGATCTCCTTGCGACGGGAGTTCGGAACGATGAGCCGTGTACAGGCCTTGCAGGTCTGGCCGGTGTTGCGCATCGACACCTTCAGGATGGCCCGCGCGATCACCTCGGGGTCCGCATCGTCGAGCACCAGTGCCGGGGACTTCCCGCCGAGCTCGAGCACCACCGGACGCAGCGCCCGCCCGCACGCCTCCCCGATACTGCGCCCGACCGCGGTGGACCCGGTGAAGGAGATCTTGCGGACCAGCGGGTGCTCGACCAGCGCCTGGCCGGTCGCACCGCCGCCCGTCACCAGGTTCACCACGCCCGCCGGGAACCCGGCGGCGTCGACGGCGTCCATCAGCAGGCGCGCCGCGAGCGGGGTCTCGGCGGCGGGCTTGATCACGACCGGGCAACCTGCCACCAGCGCCGGGCCGAGCTTCACCACGATCAGGCTCAGCGGGTAGTTCCACGGCGTGATGAGCCCGGCCACGCCGCGCGGCCTGCGCTGCACCAGGGTGTCGCCGGGCCCCATCGGGTTGGTGCGCACGTCCTGCGCGAACACCGCCGGGGCCACCTCGGCGCAGTGCCGCAGGTGCGCCGCGGCCTGGGTCGGGGCGTGCGAGGACTCCCCGACCGGTGTGCCGTTCTCGCGGGTGATCGTCTCGCTCAGGGCGCTCGCCCGGCGGTCGAGCTCGTCGGCCAGGCGCCGTACGAGCGCGCACCGCTCGTCGACGGGGCTCGTGGCCCACCCGCCGGCCGCGGCGGCG
>JAKDLE010000299.1 GCA_030453005.1 Pseudonocardia sp.
GTGGCGGGCCTCACCGCGGACGAGGGCCTGCGCCGGGGCACCACCGCCGACACCCTCGCCGCACTCAAGCCCTCGTTCCGCGAGGACGGCGTGATCCACGCGGGGAACGCGTCCCAGATCTCCGACGGCGCGTCCGCGGTGCTGATCACCACTCTGGAGCGCGCCGCCGAGCTGGGGCTCGCCCCGATCGCCCGCTACCACTCCGGCGCGGTGAGCGGCGCCGACCCGCTCACGATGCTCACCGGTCCGATCCCGGCCACCGCGAAGGTGCTCAAGCGCTCCGGGCTCGGCGTCGCGGACATCGGGGCGTTCGAGGTCAACGAGGCGTTCGCCCCCGTGCCGCTGGCGTGGCAGGCGGAGTTCGGCGCCGACCTCGACCGCCTCAACCCCCTCGGCGGCGCCATCGCGGTGGGCCACCCGCTCGGTGCGTCCGGGACCGTCCTGATGACGCGGCTGCTGCACCACATGCGCGACACCGGCATCCGCTACGGGCTGCAGACGATGTGCGAGGGCGGCGGCACCGCCAACGCCACGATCGTGGAGCTGCTGGGGTGATCGTCGCCCGACGGTGATCACACCTCCGGCGCGGCGTAGCGGCGCGACCACGGTGTGCGTCCGTCCGGTGTGTCGACCAGTCGACGGGGCGACGGGTGAGCAGCCGCCACCCGAGCCGCTCGTAGAGCGCGACGGCCGCGGCCGAGTCCTCGACCACCTCGAGCACCGGCTCGCCGTCGTTCACCGCGGCCCAGGCCCCGAGGCCACCCGCGGGCGAGAGCCACGCGGCCGGGTCGGCGGGCCGGCGCATCGGGTACCGGTCGGCGCGGTGCACGGCACCCAGCACTTCCACGCAGTCGACCAGGTCCTCGGCCCGCCGCTCCCGGATCTCCGTCACCCGCCGAGTCTGGCGCAGCCGTCCACCGCGGAACCGTGCACCCGCGGTCGTTCCGGGGGCCGCAGCTGCACGATCTCGGCGATCAACCGCTCGGTCGGCCGCGGAACCGTGCACCTGCGGTCGTTCCCAGGGCCCTCGCCGCACGGTCTCGGCGATCATCCACTCGGCTCGAGGACCGCCGAGACGTCCGCGGCCCAGCGTTCGTGCGCGGCTGGGCGGCTCATCCCGGCCGCCCGGGCGATCTCCTCCCACGTGGCGCCGTGGCGCCGCAGGCCGACCAGGGTGGGGAGCGGGTCGAGCCCCGCACCCAGGCCGATGCGCAGCTGCAGCAGCTGCCAGGCCCGCTCCCGGCGTACCGGGACGTCGGTGCCCTCCTCCGCGTGCCACTCGATCCCACCCGGGACCGGCCACGGCCCGAGGATCGCGTCGGCCTGCCGCCCGGCCTCGGCGACGGCCGCCACCTGCACCGCGGACGCCGCCGCGGTGACGTCCACGGTGAGGGCGGTCGTGCTCCACTCGTCGTCCACAGCCGTCAGGGAACGCCCGGCGACCCCGCCCGTGCAAGCGGATTCCCCGGTGATTCCCAGGGGGGTCTCAGGCGCCTCCCAGGCTCGGGGTGCATCGTCGACGCCATGAGCGACGAGCAGAGGGAGCCGGGCCGGGACGCAGGCGCTCCGGTGGACGCCCCGCGCACCGGCCAGTACCCCACCGTCCCGGGGACGGCGGGGCACAATCCGTGGGCGGCGCCGAGCGGGTACGACACCGGACCGGGCCTGCCGCCTGCCTCGGCTCCGGCTCCGGGCCCGGCCGCCGCGGCCACGGAACGCCCCCACCGACAGCGGGCGATGACCGGCATCGTCGCTGCCGCGCTGATCGCCGGGTTCGTGGGCGGCGGCGCGGGCTTCGGTGGGGCCTACCTGCTCCTGGGCGACGGTTCGAGTGCCCCGACGCTGACCACGGCCCCATCCACCTCGGCGGCCGCCATCACCCCGGGGACGGTGGCGAGCGCGGCGGCCATCGCCACCCCGAGCACAGTCGACATCCGGGTCACCACCCCCCACGGCGTGGCCGAGGGCAGCGGCGTGATCCTCACCGAGGACGGCGCCGTGCTCACCAACAACCACGTCGTCGCAGGCAGCGACGGGCCGATCACGGTGACGCTCGCCGACGGCACCGAGCACTCCGCGCAGGTCCTGGGTTCCGCCCCCAGCTACGACCTCGCCGTGCTGCAGGTCGAGGGCGTCTCCGGGCTCACCCCGGCGATGCTGGGCAACAGCGAGGACGTGCGGGTCGGGCAGCAGGTCGTCGCGATCGGATCCCCGCAGGGGCTCAGCGGCACGGTCACCGCGGGCATCGTCAGCGCGTTCGACCGGACGGTCACCGTGCGGGGCGAGGACGGCACCGCCGTCGTCTACAACGGGCTGCAGACCGACGCGCCGATCAACCAGGGCAACTCGGGCGGCCCGCTGGTGGACCTGCAGGGCCGCGTCGTCGGCATCAACTCCGCGATCGCGACCACCGGCGAGAGCACCGGCAGCATCGGCCTCGGCTTCGCGATCCCGGTGGACCAGGCCAAGCGGGTCGCCCAGGAGATCATCGAGACCGGCACGGCCACCAAGCCGGTGCTCGGTGTGCGGGGCAACCCCGGTGCGGGCGACGGCTCGGGCGCGCCGATCGCCGCGGTCGCGGAGGGCTCGGCGGCGGCGGCGGCCGGGCTGGTACCCGGCGACGTCGTCACCGGCGTCGACGACGACGAGGTGCAGGACTTCGCCGATCTCATCGCCCGCATCGGCGCCCGCGCCCCCGGCGAGCAGGTGACGCTCACCGTCACGAACGGGGGCGCCGAGCGCACCGTCGAGGCGACGCTGGGCAGCACCCCCGACGTCGCCGCGTCGACCACGAGCGGCGGCGAGCAGGGGCAGCCCCCGTTCGGCAACCCGTTCGACAACCCGTTCGACGGCAACTGACCCGCCTGACCCGACGACGCGGAGCTCAGGGGGAGTCCAGCCAGGCCCGGACCTCCGCGTCGTCGGCGTTCAGGGCGGGCGGCGGGCGGCGGTAGCTCGGGGGTGTCGCCGAGTAGGTGACCGGGTTGCGCACGCTCGGCACGCCGCCGGGGGCCACCACCGGGTCCAGGCCCAGCCGCTGCGCGAAGGCGAGACCCTCGTCGACGGTCTGGATCGGGCCGCACGGGACACCGGCCGCCGTGAGTACGTCGAACCACTCCCGGGCGCTGCGGGTGGCGAGCCGTTCCAGCAACAGCGGGCGCAATGCGTCACGGGAGGCGTTGCGCGACCCCATCGAACCGAAGCGCGGGTCGTCGATCAGCTCGGGCGCGCCGATCGCGAGGGCGAGCCTGCGGAACTGGCCGTCGTTGGCCGCGATGACGATCAGGTCGCCCTCGCCGGTGGGGAGCGGTTCGTAGGGGAACAGGCTCAGGTGGGCGTTGCCCAACCGGCCGGGGACGACGCCCCCGGCGAGCACCGCGGAGGTCTGGTTGACCAGCCCGGACAACCCCGCGGACAGCAGGTTCGTCTCCACGAGCTGCCCCACCCCCGTGATCTCCCGGTGCCGCAGCGCGGCGGTGATCGCGACCGCGGCGTGCAGGCCGGTGATCACGTCGAACACGGCGACCCCGGCGCGCAGCGGCGGCCCGTCCGCCTCCCCGGTGACGCTCATCAGACCGGAGACGGCCTGCACGAGCAGGTCGTAGCCCGGCAGCGCGGCGCCGCCCTCCGGTCCGAAACCGCTGATCGAGCAGTAGACGATCCCCGGGTTGCCCGTCGCCACCGACGCGTGGTCGAGGCCGAAGCGGACCATCCCGCCCGGCTTGAGGTTCTCGATCAGCACGTCGGCGCGGGCGGCGAGACGGCGGGCCACGTCCAGGTCACCCGCATCGCCGAGGTCGAGCACGATCGAGCGCTTGTTGCGGTTGATCGACAGGTAGTAGGTGGCCGTGCCGTCGTCGGACGTCGGCGGCGTCCAGGTGCGGGTGTCGTCCCCGGTGCCGGGGCCCTCCACCTTGATCACCGTGGCGCCCAGGTCGGCGAGCAGCATCGTGGCGTAGGGGCCTGCGAGGATGCGGGAGAAGTCGGCGACGACCACCCCCGCGAGCGGTCCGCTGGCGTCGTCGTCGATCACCACGCGATTAGAGCAGGTGGTTACGCTCCGCCGGTGCGCATCCTGTCCATCCAGTCCTCGGTGGCCTACGGCCACGTCGGCAACGGCGCCGCGGTCTTCCCGTTGCAGCGCCTGGGCCACGACGTGTGGGCGGTGAACACGGTGCACTTCTCCAACCACACCGGCTACCACGGGTGGCGCGGGCCGCTGCTCGACCCGGCCGACGTCGCGGACGTCATCACCGGGATCGCCGAACTCGGGGTCCTGCCCACCTGCGACGCCGTGCTGTCGGGCTACCTGGGCGCCGAGGCCGTCGGGGAGGTCGTCCTCGACGCCGCCGCCCGGGTGAGGGAGGCGAACCCGGCCGTCGTCTACTGCTGCGACCCGGTGCTGGGCGACGTCGGACCCGGGTTCTTCGTGCGCCCCGGGATCCCCGAGTTCATGCGCGACCGCGTGGTGCCCGCGGCCGACGTCGTCACGCCCAACCAGTTCGAGCTGGAGTTCCTCACGGCGCGATCCGTGACGAGCCCGACCGGCCTGCTCACCGCCGTCGACGCGCTGCGCGACCGCGGCCCGCGCACGGTGCTCGTCACCAGCGTGCGGACCGACCAGACGCCTGCCGAGGACATCGAGATGGTCGCGGCCGACGCGGACGGCGCCTGGTCGGTGCGCACTCCGCTGCTGCCGATCTCGGTCGACGGCGCAGGCGACCTGACGGCGGCGCTGTTCCTGGCCCACTCCCTCACCGACGGGACGCGGGTCGCGCTGGAGCGCACGGCCGCCGGTGTGTTCGCGGTGCTGCGGGCCACCCACGAGACCGGCCGCCGCGAGATCGCGCTGGTCGCGGCGCAGGAGGAGCTGGTCGCCCCGCGGAAGCGGTTCGAGACGACCCGCCTGCGCTGCGCCCCTCCCGCCCCTTTGCAGTAA
>JAKDLE010000009.1 GCA_030453005.1 Pseudonocardia sp.
GTGACCTGTTCACCGTTGAGGTGGAAAGTTTGGGTAGGCATGTCAGGCTCCTCAGCGGGTGAACTCGAGGCCGTTGGTCGGCGACTGCGGGATCGGCGGGGACGTCGGGTACTGCGTGAACCCCTCCGGGAACGGCTCCTTGTGCAGGAGCGGGGTGTACTCCGGCTCCTTCCCGGTCGCCCGCCGGTGGGCGTTCACGACCGCCGACATGGCGGCGGCTACCCCGGCCTCGCCTGCACCGCCCGGCTCGGGGTACTCCGAGTCCTCGATGGCGATGATGTTCATCTCGGGCGGGGTGTTCCACTGCCGGGTGTAGAAGTAGTTGTCCCAGCTCGCCTCGACGAAGGACCCGTTCTCCAGATGCAGGCCCGCGGTCAGGGCGTTGGCGATGCCGTCGTTGATCCCGCCCATCATCTGCGCCTTGTACCCGAGTGGGTTGAGCAGCAGCCCGGGGTCGCCGACAAAGGTGGCCTTGGTGACGCGCGGTCCGGTGCGGGCGGAGCGGATCTTCCGGTTCACGGTCTCGGGCCGGGCGTCGATCTCGACGATGCAGGCCATGATGGCCTTGTACTCCTGGTGGAAGCCGATGCCCTGAGCGGTGCCGGGCTCCATCTTCTTGCCCCAGTCGGCCTCCTCGGCGCACCGGTCGAGGACCTTCTTCGCGCGCTCCGTCTTGATGAACTCGGCCCGGAACTCATACGGGTCCCGGCCCAGCCGCTCGGCGATCCGGTCGATCATCACCTCGCGGGCGGTGCACGTGTCCGGACCGTAGACGTTGCGGGTCGAGCCGGTGTTGAAGCCGTAGTTGACCTCGTTGAGGAACCGGGTGTTGACGCCGAAGTTGTAGGGCGTGAGCACCGAGATCTCGAAGAAGGTCGCGGACACCCCGAGGTTGCCCTCCGGGGCCTTGATCAGCTGCGACGAGAGCACGTCGGTCAGCCCCTCGTCGACCTCCATGTTCACGCCGGTGTACCGGAGCTCGAAGCTCGCCACCGCGTCGTCGGTGAGCACGGCGCGGATCCGCGTGGTGCACAGCGGCTTGACCCGGCCCTGCCGGCAGTCGTTGGCGCGGTCCCACATCAGCTTCACCGGCTTGCCGATGGCCTTCGCGGCCTCGGCCGCCTCCTGGACGTGGTCGTTGAACAGCCTGCGGCCGAACGAGCCACCGCCTGGGGTGACGTGGAACGTGACGTCGTTCTGCGCGATGCCGAGCTTCTGGGAGACGATCTTCTGGCCGGAGATCGGGCTCTTCGCGGGAGCCCAGACCTCGGCCTTGCTGCCGGAGAAGACGACGGTCGCGCAGTTCGTCTCCAGCGCGGACCCGTTGCGGCTGTAGTGGACGAACTCCTGCTCGATGGTCTTGCCGGGCACCGCGGGGATGGCCAGCGGCAGCTCCGCGGCGCGCAGCTCCGCCACGATGTCGTCGTCGTTCTTTCCGGCGACGGTGCCCGGCTCCCAGTTCACCTCCAGCGCACGTACGGCGTCGATGCACTGGCCGAACGTCCTCGCCCGGACGGCGATGCCGTTGCCGATCGGCTCGACGTCGGTGACGCCGGGCATGGTCCGGACCTCGTCGATGTTCGACGGCATGTTCGAGGCCTGGCCGACGGGGAAGCCGTTCAGGTCGGGCGCCCGACAGATCACCGTGGGCAGCGCGTCCGGGACCGGGATGTCCATGGCGAACTGCTTCTGGCCGGTGACGATGGCCCGCGCGTCGTCCTTGATCCGGGACTTGCCGAGGACGGTGAACTCCTCGCGCGACTTCAGGACCACCTCGACCGGCGTGGTGACCGGGACGGCCGCCAACTTGCTCAGCTCGCCGAAGCCGATCGACCGGCCTGCCGTGTCGGTGAACGCGAGGCCCGCGGACTGGAGCAGCCGCCGCTCCCCGCCCAGCGCCTCCGCGGCCGCGTCCAGCAGCGCGCCTCTGGCGATCGCGGCCGCGACCCGGACCGGGGTGTACAGGGAGAACGACGAGCTGGACCCGCCGGTGAGCTGGTTGAACATCAGCTCCGGGCGGGCGTCCGCCAGCGTGACGTCGACATCGCTCGGGTCGATGTCCATCTCCTCGGCGATGATCATCGCGAAGGACGTGAGGATGCCCTGGCCGTTGTCCGAGCGCGGCAGCCGGAAAGACGGCCGGCCGTTCTCGCCGATCTCGACCCTGAGGAGGGGGTTGGTCGGGCGGCAGGCGTCCCGGTAGGCGTCGACGAACTCGTAGTACTCGGGGGTCTGGGGCGGCGACGGGATCGGCCTGGAGGAGGCGGCGTATGCCTCGGGAGCATCCCAGATCGCCTGCCGGCCCATCTCCGCGGCGACGACGAGCGTCGGCGCGGCGACCAGATAGCCGAGGAAGCGCCGGCGATTGACCGAGCTGAGCCCGGTGCCGGAGTCGTTGCGCGGGTCGTGTTGCGTGGTGGTGCCTGCGCGATGAGCGGGCATCGTCGTCCTCTCCTGTACGGTTCCCGGCCGAGTGCGAGGGGGAGCGAACCCGGTTCGAGACTGCTGGAGCGAGTAACGAAGCCGGTTCGACAGCGATACGGAAGGGGGAGGCAGGACGCTGCCGTCGGACGCCGACTATTTGGGAGCGAAAAGCAGCCGACCTGCGGTTCTAAGGGGAGGCTTACCATCAAGTGCTGAGGTAGCAGCGCTTGTGATCCGCATCTGCGGAATTGGCAACGGTGGCGCGATTACCCCATTCGGGGGTGGTCCGGTAGCAACTTTCGCTCGCGTCGCCTGGTGAGCGGCGGTCGCGACCGCTCCCACCAGGGAACGGGCCATGGCTCGGCTCACCGCGATCGCGAAGGCCACCCGGTTGCCAGGCGGGGTGCGGCCCCGCGCCTGCGGAAGCGCTGTTTCGGGCCACAGCCCAGGTCCGAGGCAACACCGAGTCCTGGCAGCCGTTCCTCCTTAAGGACTGTCTCAGCGCCGCCTGCGCGCGCGCAGCACGAGGTCATAGGCGTGGTGCGCGCCGGCTCCGCCGCCGGGTGCGATGCGTGGCCGCTGCTCGTCCAGCTCCACCTCCCAGTCGTCGTCGAGCAGCACGGCGACCATCGACGGCCAGACGTAGTCGGCTGGGTCGAAGTCGCCTGGGTCGAAATCGCTGTCGTGGCCCTGCTGGGCGTCCATCCCGGCGTGGTGGACGAGCAGCAGCACCCCGTCGGGCGCGACGGCCGCGAGCAGCGCCCGTTCGGCCGCCGCATCGGGGGTTCGCAGCAGGGCCGGGTACTGCGCGGAGACCAGGCCGAAGGACGCAGGCAGGAGCTCCGCCTCCGCCAGTCCGGCGTGCACCCAGCGGACGGTGACGCCGGCGTCGCGCGCGTGGCCGATCGCGCGCTCCAGTGCCACGCCCGAGACCTCCAGCGCGGTCACGTCCCAGCCGCGGCCCGCGAGCCAGACGGCGTCCGCGCCCTCGCCGCAGCCGACGTCGAGTACCCGCCCAGGCGTGAGCCCGGCGACCTCGGCGACGAGCGCACCGTTGGGCCGCCCGCTCCACAGCTGCTCCCGGTCGGCGTACCGCCGGTCCCATTCCGCCTGCACCACGGGGTCTCCGATGTACGCGCGGACAAGTTTACGAGCGTTGTCGTCGGTCATCGGCTCAGCGTCACCCCCCGGGTCCGGTCGCCTCAACTCCCGTTGCCGTTCCGGCAACGGCGGGAGAGCCAGGGTCCTGTGCGCCGATCTGCGACTCTCGACCAGCCGAGGGCGTCATCCGCCAACGCGATCGCTCCAGAGGATACCCTGATCAAGATCTCCTCGGTGCCCACCGACATCCACGGGGTATCCGGTCGGGCCATACTGGAGGGGTTGATCGCCGGGCAACGCAGCCCCACTATGCTCGCCGAGCTGGCCAAGGGCCGGGCCTGGTCCCGGCGTGCGGACCTGCGCGAGGCGACAGATGCCATCGCCGGTGGCGCCGCCGGTGTCGATGACGATCGGTCGGCGTCGACCGCGGCCAGCTACGCCCGGGCGGCGCAACGGCCGTGCGCGACCCCCGGCGGCGGTCCGGACTCCCGCGCCGTCATCGGCGAGATCGGGCTGGACACGAGTGTGTTCGGCACCCACCAGCGCCTATGCTCCTGAGCGAGGGTGGCAACGCGCACCGTGCAGTCCGGGCGCAAGACCGGCCGCGCCCGCCGCACCAACCACCTCACCCGCCAGCTCCAGGCCCTGGGCTACCAGGTCCAGCTCACCCCGACCACAGTCGTCTGACTCACCTCCCAGCGGGATCACCCACGGCGGCCCGCCAGCCCGTTCCCGGCTCAGCATCACCACCCGCTGAGCCGGTGATCCCGTCCGCCCGTCCCCGATCTGTTTTCCGGTCAGGTCCGGGCCGGTGCGCAGGTCATCTGGCTGCACCCGGTCGCCGAGGACCACTGCTCACCGCTGCGCATCGGTGCGGCCACCGGCATGACGGTCGTCGTGGTGTGGACGACGTCGACGCCCACCGTGAACGCAGCGTCGCAGCAGGCGCCGAGATCGTGGAGGCGCCGGCTGACCAGGACTACGGCGTACGTGAGTACGGAGTCAAGGACCTCGAAGGCCATTTCTGGGCCTGGGGTGGACGCGGGACGCCAGGTCGGCCACCAGCGACTCGAAAGCCCTCGGCCGACCATGTGGGGTGCCCGAGGCGTCAGTGCCGAAGGTGTCTATCCCAGTACGCCGGCGCCGACCAGGAGGGTGGCCGCGTCCCAGTAGACCCGCTCCTCTTTGATCAGATCACCCTCCATGTCGCAGACGCTGACTCCCAGCAGGTTGAGGGCCTCGTTGTTCGCTGGCCAACCGGGGGCGTCCTTGACGTGGGTGCCCAGGAGGACCCACTCGACGGTGACGGTCCCGTTGTTCCCCTCGCTCACCTTGCGGACCTCGACCTTCTCACCGTCGAGGACGTCGATCAGCCCCTGCACGTTGGCGATGATCTCGTCCCGGCCCCGGCACACGACGTCGCCGGCGATCACGTGGCGCACCCCGTCCTCGGTGTACATCCCGGCGATGGCCCTGCTGTCCTGCGAGCTCCACGTTCCCCCGACGTCCGGCACACCCATGATGCGTCTCCCTTCTCGACCGTCTGCCCCGCGAGCGGCACCTTGCCCACCTAACCAGCGCGGGCTACCCGGCAACAGTGCCGTGGGCTAGCGATCGTGCGCCGCTTTGGGCCGGGCCGGGGCCGATGTCGTGACCCAGTCGGTTCGGGCGGCCGCCATCGGTCCTCACGGCGAGCAGCTAGTCTAGCTCCAGTCAAGAGATCGGCTGAGTCAGAGCGGATCGAGCCGCCCACGCATCTGTGAAGCGCATCGTCATGAGCATCAGGGCCGAGGCCGGGTAAGCGGGGGTGTGGCGAGGACAGGGAAGCGCGACGGCAAGGGTGCACCGACCGGCTTCAGCAGCCGATGGCGGACGGTCGGTGCGCTGCGCCTGCACGCTCTGCGCGCAGACGGGCCCGAGTCGGCGCCACCGGTCGTCCTGCTGCCCGGCCTGGTCACGGCGAGCCGCTCGATGGTCCCGCTGGCGCGGGCGCTGACTCGTCACGGGCTGCGGCCGTGGATGCTCGATCCCGCCGGGTTCGGCTACAGCGACAAGCCCCCGCGCGCTCTGGCGATCAGTGAGCAGGCCGATGTCGTGGCGGAGTGGCTGCGCGCCGAGGGGCTGGTGCCGGCCCCCCTGCTCGGCAACTCGGTCGGCTCGCAACTCGCCGCAGCGGTGGCGGCCCGTCACGCAGGCATCGCGAGCCGGCTCGTGGTGCTCTCCCCGACGCTGCGCCCCGCCCTGCGACGCCCGTTGGCGTGGGTGCGGCTCCTGCCCCGCCCGACCGGTCCCCGCGACCGGCCGGGTGGGCGCAGACGGGTCCGGATGTTGGCCGGGGTGCACGACCGGCTGGGCGACGAGCCGTCGCTGCGGGTCCTCAATGCCGTCTCGTACACCTTCTGCAGCGTCCCGCGCGCGCTGAGTACGGCGCGGTTCGCCGTGCAGGAGGAGATGGAGCGGAGGCTGGGGCGGATCTCCGCTCCCACGCTGGTCGTCCGAACCGGCCGTGACCCCTTCTCCTCGTCGCGCTGGGCGCGACAGCTCGTCGAGCTGCTCCCCGACGGGCGGATGGTCCGCCTGGACGGCCGCAGCCACACCGCCTTCTACCTGGCGGCGGACGAGGTGGCCGAGGTCGTCGGGCCGTTCCTCGCCGCGGCGCGGGCACACCCGGCGTGACCGCTCGAATCCGGATCAGTGATGAGAAGAGGTGGACGTGATGAAGCGTGTGGCGAAGCGGGTCGGACTGGCCCTGCTGGCCGCATTCGGCCTGCTGGTGGTGTACGGGCTGTTCGTCGAGCCGCGGCTGATCCTCGACGAGGAGCGCGTGCAGGTGTCGCTGCCCGGACTGCCCGCCGAGGGCGCCACGGTGGCCGTCTTCGGCGACCTGCAGATCGGCATGTGGTTCGCGAACGAGGGCATGGTCGAGCAGGTGGTGGCCACCGTCGTCGAGGAGCGCCCGGACGCGGCCCTGTTGACCGGCGACTTCGTCTTGAGCCGCGATCCGGACCCGGCCACACAGATCGACCGGGTCGTCGAACTGCTGGCGCCGCTGCTCGACTCGGGCATCCACACCTTCGCCGTACTCGGCAACCACGACCACGAGGTCCGGGCCGCCGACCAGGTCGCCTCGGCTCTCTCCGCCCGGGGCGTGCAGGTGCTGCGCAACGAGGCCGCACTCGTGCCCGGGGCGGGCGGGCTGCACGTCGTCGGCATCGGTGCCCTGCGGGCCGGGCTCGCCGACGTCGACGCGGCCCTGGCCCAGGTACCCGACGGTGCGCCCAGGGTCGTCCTCATGCACAACCCGGCCGTCTTCCCGACGCTGCCCGCGAACAGCGCGCCCCTGGCGGTGGCCGGGCACACGCACTGCGGCCAGATCGTCATCCCCGGGTTGCCCGCCTGGTCCTACCTCGAGCTCACCGCCGCCGAACGCGTCGTGACCGACGGCTTCGCCGACGTCCCGACCTACGGGGCCGCAGGCAACCGGCTCTACGTCAACTGCGGCGTCGGGTTCAGCCTGGTGCCGATGCGCATCGGGGCCCCGCCGGAGGTCACGTTCGTGGAGCTGAGCGCCGCATGACGCAGGACCTACGGCGCGTCGGCGGGCACGCCGTGTTCGAGGTAGGAGGTGGCGTCCGCGTCACGAGCCCCCAACGCCGCGGTGACCCGCCGGACCAGACGGGGTTCCATCATCACGAACAGCTCCTCGGGCGGGAGGAACGCCCAGGCGCAGAGCTCGTCGGGCACCAGTTCGACGCCGTCCAACTGCTCGGGGGTGAGCTCACCGCCGTCGAAGACGAAGCCGATGTGTTCCTCGCGTACCACCGGCGCCCAGTCGACCACCAGCAGCCGACCCAGCGCCAGGTCGATCCCGAACTGCTCGCTCACGGCCCGGGCGCACGCCTCCCGCGGCGTCTCGCCGCGCTCCACCTCCCCGCCCGGGAGCTCCCAGCGGGACCGGAAGGTGGGCTCGACGAGCAGGACCGCGCCCTCGTCGTCGGTGAACAACGCTCCCGTCGCGCAGTCGGGCCGCGCGGCGTCGTCGACATCCCTCACCAGGTCCTCCTCGCTACAGGCCGAGAGGAACGAGGGTCCCAGGACGCGGCTCTCGGCGCTGGACAGATCGGGGAGGGCCGTCAGCGGCTCGCCGCACGGCGGTACTGCATGTTGGCCAGCGGCACGAAGACGACCAGTACCGCCGCCGCCCAGATCAGGGTGTAGAGCTCGGGGTGGGCCAGCGACCAGACGGTGGGCTCGACCGCGTTCGGGTCGGGATCGGGGTTGCCGAACAGGTTGCGGGCCGCCTCGGTGACCGAGGAGACCGGGTTCCACTCGGCGAAGACGCGCAGCGGGCCGGGCAGCGTGTCGAGCGGCACGAACGTGTTGGCCACGAACGTCAGCGGGAAGATCACGATGAAGGACGCGTTGTTGACGACCTCCGGGCTCGGGACGAGCAGCCCGATGAAAGCCAGCACCCAGGAGATCGCGTACGCGAAGATCAGCAGCAGCAGGTAGCCCCAGAGCGCCTCGAGGAACGAGGTGTTGATCCGCCAGCCGACCAGCAGCCCCGTCAGCGACATGACGATCAGCACGAGCACGTTGTTGACGACGTCGGAGAGGGTGCGCCCGGTCAGCACCGCCGAGGGCGCCATGGGCAGCGACCGGAACCGGTCGATGATGCCCTTGCGGACGTCCTCGGCGAGCCCGGCGCCGGTGATGACGGCCCCGAACACGACGGTCTGGGCGAAGATGCCCGCGATCAGGAACTCCCGGTACGCCGCCCCGCCCCCGGTCGGGTCGATCGCGCCGCCGAACACGTAGGCGAACAACAGCACGAACATGATCGGCGACAGGGTGGTGGCGACCAGCAGGTCGGGCACCCGCTTGATCTTGATGAGGTTCCGCTTGGCGACCACGGCCGAGTCGACGACGACGTCGAGGGCACTCATGCGACGTCCTCCTCCGTCGTCTCACCGGTGAGGGTGAGGAACACGTCGTCGAGGGTGGGGCGGCGCAGGCCCGCGTCGTCGACCTTCACGCCCGCGTCGACGATCCGGTCCAGCGCCCCGCGGAGCAGCTCCACCCCGCCGGACACCGGCATCGCCATCGACCGACGGTGCTCGTCGAGGACGGGGGCGCCGACGCCGAGCGGCGCGAGCAGCCTGCTCACCTCGGCGAGCTGGGCGGCGTCGGCGACGGTGACCTCCAGCCGCTCGCCGCCGACCTGGGCCTTGAGCTGATCGGCGGTGCCGCGGGCGATCACGCGGCCGTGGTCGATGACGACGATGTCGTCGGCGAGGACGTCGGCCTCCTCCAGGTACTGGGTGGTGAGCAGCAGCGTGGTGCCCCCCGCGACCAGCTTCTGGATCACCGCCCACATGTCGGTGCGGCTGCGTGGGTCGAGCCCGGTGGTGGGCTCGTCGAGGAACAGCACCGGGGGCGAGGCGACCAGCGCACCCGCGAGGTCGAGACGGCGCCGCATGCCGCCGGAGTAGGTCTTGGCCGGCCGGTCGCCCGCGTCGACGAGGTCGAACTGGGCCAGCAGCTCGCGGGCGCGCTCGCGGGCCCGGCGGCGCCCCAGGTGGTAGAGCCTGCCGATCATGTCGAGGTTCTCGAAACCGGTGAGGTACTCGTCGACCGCCGCGTACTGTCCGGACAGCCCCAACCTGCGGCGGACCCCCCGCGGATCGGCGAACACGTCGAGACCCGCGACCTCCGCCTCGCCCGCGTCGGGCCGCAGCAGGGTGGTCAGGATCCGGACGACGGTGGTCTTGCCCGCACCGTTGGGCCCGAGCAGGCCCAGCACCGAGCCCTCCCGGACCGTGAGGTCCACCCCGTCCAACGCCGTGACGCTCCCGTACCGCTTCACCAGGCCCGTGGCCCGGATCGCGTTCGACATCGCTGCTCCCCCCGCTCGACGACCCGGACCCGGTACCCGGGGTCGACACCACTGTGCCGGACGACCCCGACAGTCTGCGACGGAGATCCGCCTGCTGTCGGCGCGGACCGACACTTCCCGCCTGCGCCCATTCTCGGGCGCCCGGGGCGGTGCGGACCGGGCACGCAGCGCGGTCCGATCCCCGGGCCCCCGGTCGGCGACGAAAGGCCGGTGGGCCGCACCGCGTCGTCAGCGCTCCGCGACGGGCAGCGGCGTCGCCCGGTCCGCCCCGAGGCCACGCTGTCGGAGTCCGCGTGCGGCGGCTACTCCGAGGCGCTCGAGGTCGGCGCGGAGAGCGGGCCCGCGGTCGCGGTGGGTCGGGGTCGTGGCCCAGATGAGCCGGTCGTACCAGATCGGCAACCGCAGGATGCGGAAGAACTGGGTGATCCGGGTGCCGCCGCCGTCGGGCTCGAGCAGAACACGCCACTGCGTCGCGTCCATCCCCAGGGGACCCTCGGTGTGGAACGTCAGCTCGCGGCCCTCGTCTCAGGTGGTGACCGTGCACGTGCGGGTCCGCCGGGCTCGCCCGGCGCGGTTGCTCCCGACGAACCGGGCTCCGACACCACCGCCCTCGTCGAGCCAGCGGGCGGTGTGGCATTCGTGGCTCCACTCCCCGATCCGGGAGACGTCGGAGAGCACCGACCACACCTGCGACGGCGACGCCGCCACGGACACGGTGCTCCCGCCGGAGGGGCGCAGCTTCCACGGCGAGTGCTCGGTCGACCACCACCGCCGGAACGCCTGCTTGCGATAGCCGCGGGACAGGACGTTGAGGATGATCCAGCGGGGCACGGGCGGCACCAGACCGGCCATGACCACCGCGTCCTCTGGCGGTTGACCCTCCAGGATCCACAACCCCTCGGTCGCCAGGTCGGACGTGGACCTGCCCGCGTTGAGGCCGGTCATCCAGGCCGTCCATCGGTCCTGGGTGATCGACCTCGCGACGACGGGCATCAGCTCGTCCTCCTCCCGGCGCAGGTGGGGGAGGAGGGTCGCGGTGAGGGCGTCGATCGCGGCGACGACCTCGCTGCGGGCGTCGGCGTGGACGGCCCAGGCTGCCGCGGCCCGCTCCAGCGTCGCCATGGCGGGCACGATGCGTTCGTGGTCGGCGTCCATGTCGTCGAGAAGCGCGCTCGCGGCCGGGTCGTGCTCGCGGACCAGGGGGAACAGGCCCTCGTCCTCGCCGGTGTGGTGGTGCAGGAACGCCATCATCCAGTCGAGGTGCGCGGCGCTGCTCGGGGTGCAGTCGGCCGGCGCGGGCCCGGAGCGGCTCGTCCGGGGGCGGTCCCAGAGGATGGACGGCATGACCGTGCGTTGGGGAGTCGTGGGGCCGGGCCGGATCGCTATGAAGGTGGTGCGGGACTTCGCGCACGTGCCCGGCGCCGAGGTGGTGGCCGTGGCGTCGCGCTCACCCGAGCGGGCCCAGGCCTTCGCCGCGGCGAACGGGATCGCCCGGGCACACGGCTCCTACCGCGCCGTCGTCTCCGACGACGACGTCGACGTCCTCTACATCGCGACCCCGCACCCGCAACACCGTGCGGTCGCGCTGGCCGCGCTGCGCGCCGGCAAGGCGGTGCTCGTGGAGAAGGCGTTCACCGTCACGCCCGCGGCGACGCGCGAGATCGTCACCGTCGCCCGGGAGGCGGGTGTGTTCGCGATGGAGGCGATGTGGACGCGCTTCCAACCCGCGATCGTGGCGATGCGGGCCCTGATCGCCGAGGGGGCGATCGGCGCGGTGCAGTCGGTGCAGGCCGATCTGGGGGCCCAGCACCCCACCGACCCCGCCGACCGCTTCTACGACCTCGCCGTCGGGGGAGGTGCGTTGTTCGACGTGGGCGTGTACCCGATCTCGTTCGCGCAGATGGTGCTCGGGACGCCTGCGACGGTCACCGCACACGGCGTGCTCGCCCCGAGCGGCGTGGACGTGGAGGAGGCCGTCCTGCTCGGGTGGCCCGACGGGCGCAGCGCGTCGCTGCTGGCCTCGCTGCGGTGTGCGACACCCGGGACGGCGCGGGTCGTCGGCACCGGCGGGTGGATCGAGGTGCCACCACGCTTCCACCACCCGGGCTCGCTCGTGCTGCACCGCAACGGACGCCGGCCGGAGACGGTCGACGCCCCGCCCGCAGGCGCGGGCTACTCGCACGAGCTGCGCGAGGTGACCCACTGCGTCGCCGCGGGGCTCGGGGAGAGCGCGGTGATGCCGCTCGACGACACCGTGGTGGTGCAGGACGTGATGGACGCGGTGGCGAAGCAGCTCGGCATGAACCCGCAGGAGGGGCCGGGCGAGCTGTAGGAGCGGCCGGAAGGACCATCCGCCCCCTCCTGCGGAGGTCCCTCCGTGCCGAATCAAGAGGTATCGCGTTACCGTGCGGTACACAACACGCCTGCGCGGGTGCGCGTCTGCTGGACAGGGCCGTGTCGCTGCGTGGACGTAGGGCCTAGGCCAGTTGGGTGAGTGCGCGACCATCCGGGCACCCCGTAGCGTTTCGCCTTCGGCCGCTGAGAGGTGGGAACGTGCCGGACTCGTTGATGCGGCTGCACATCGTCACCGACGACGTGGACGAGGCGCACAGCTGGCTCAGCGGGGCCTACGCCGATCACAAGGCGACGCTGTCGGGCCGCAGCGCCGGCTTCCGGTTCTCGCACAGCGTGGCCGACTGCGGTGTGTTCAAGGTCGGCGTCGCGCGGCACACGATGTCGCTGCACGGCATCTGGGAGCCGCTCGACGACATCCTGCTGATCAGCCACCTGCTGGAGGGCCGGTTCACGATCCGGTCGAGCACCGCGGAGGTGACCGCGGGCCCCGGGGACGTGTTCGCCTACGACCCCGACGCGCAGATGACCGTCGACTGGCACGACATCCGAATGGCACAGGTGCGCATCCAGCGCTCGGCGATGGGACGGCTGGCCGCCGAGCTGGTCGACGACGACCGCGTCTCGCCTCCCCTCACGTTCGACCTCGCGCGGGCGATGACCGCGGCGAAGGCGGTGCACTGGAAGCGGCTGATGCAGTACGTCACCGGCGACGTGGCGGCCAACCCCTCGGTGCACGGCAGCCCGCTGGTCATGCGGCACGTGCAGCGCCTGATCGTCGCCACCGCACTGGAGACGTTCCCGAACTCCACCGTCGCCGCCCACGGCACCGGTGCCACCGCCGCGCCGGAGGCCGTCCGCCGGGCCTGCGCGTTCATCGAGGAGCACGCGGGCTCCGACGTCGACCTCACCGACGTGGCCCTCGCCGCGCACGTCGGGCCACGTGCGCTGCAACGGGCGTTCCGTCGGGCCCTCGACGTCACCCCGCTGGGCTACCTGCGTTCGGTGCGGCTCGACCGCGCCCACGCGGAGCTGCGGGCCGCCGACCCGACCGACGGCGCCACCGTGCGCGCGATCGCCGCCCGCTGGGGGTTCGGGCACCCGGGACGGTTCGCCGCCGACTACCGGCGCCGGTTCGGCCACTCGCCGAGCGACACGCTCAGGGATTGACGCTCCGGAGAGCTGTGTGCGGCCGCCTGGTGCGCAACACTGGCGCGATGCTGGCGATGCGCGTGTTGAGACTCGTGGTGCATGTCCGCACCAAGGAACCGGTGCTTCTGCTCGGGGAGGTCGAGGGGGAGCGCTGTCTACCGGTGTTCCTGCGCCGCCCGCAGGCCGACATGATCGCGCTGGGGGAACGCGGCGAGGACGACCCGCAGCTGCCGCAGGACGTGCTGCTGCCCGTCCTGCGCGGTCTGGGCCACCAGATCGACGGAGTGGAGATCGTCGCGCTGGAGAACAGCGTGTTCCGCGCGGAGCTCGTGTTCGACGGCGGTGCGCGCGTGAGCGTCCGACCCAGCGACGCGCTGGCCGTCGCGGTCCGTGAAGGCCTCCCGATCGGCGTGGCCGACGCCATCCTCGACGACGTCGGGCAGCCGACCGCCGACCTGTTCCCGCACGGCACCGACGCCCCGCCGGAGAAGCAGATGGAGGACTTCCGCAAGTTCATCGACGAGGTCTCGCCCGAGGACTTCGAGCGCTGAGCGCCGGAATGGTCCGGGGCGCGGACGTATGGCAACGCCCCGCCGAAGATCGGATGCCTGTGGTTCGGCTGCATCGAGATCATGGCCGACCTGGGCGTCCCCGCCCACGCCGGCGAGGTCAGCCCCGGTGACGAGGGCGTCTTCAACTACCCGGCCGGGCCGCCGGCGCAGATCGTCGCCGACGCCACCAACGCCGAGGACTGGGCCCGTGCCGGGGGCTGAGGTCATCATGGACCGGGTTCCGGAGTCGCCCGAGAACGACGCCTCGAGCAGGCCGCACCGGTGTTCTACCTGCACCACCCGAGCTACGGCACGAGCTCCGAGACCGGGGTGGCCGCCTACCGCGCGAACCTGGAGCTCCTCGGGCAGCTCACCGGCCGTTCCGAGCAGGCAGCGCAGGCGCAGGCCCGGTTCGACCGCTACGTCGCCGCCCTGCGCGAGGTGGCCCCGCCCGGCGCCGCCGAGATCACCATCGCCCCGCTGTTCGGCTCCGACGACGGGACCTACATCCCCACCGGCCGGGAGAACCCGTTCTGCGTGACGCTCGCCGAGAACGAGCTCGGGCGGTGTGCCGACGCGCACGCCTACCAGGTCGGTGAGGGCCAGACCTGGACCGACCGCGACGACCCCGTGTGGAACCGCCTCACCGCCGTGGCGCAGGGGGCCAGGTGTACGACGCAGGCAACCGCGTCTACTGCTGCAGCCTGCGGGGCCTGGAGCACGCCCTGCAGGAGTACGCCCACCACGCGTACAGGCCGGCCGCGGGCGTCCCGGCACCGGGGCCGGTCGCCGCCTTCGACCCGCCCACCAGCCCGCTCGCCGCGGCCCCGTGACCCTCACCGCTGTGCCGACGGCGGCGCCACTCGCGCCCGCGCCGCCCCGGCGCAGCGCGCGGCTCGCGCTGCTGCTGCTCGGCGCCGCCGTCGTCGTGCTCGCGATCGCCTCGCTGCAGCTCGCCCGCGGTGAGCCGGACGTCGGACTCACCAGGGTGGCGGCCGCGCTGACCGGCGACGGTGGCGACCGCGACGGCGCCTTCCTCATCCGGGAGCTCCGGCTCCCACGGGTGCTGCTGGGCCTGCTGGCCGGTCTCGCGCTCGGGCTGGCGGGCACGCTGCTGCAGGCCACCTTCCGCAACCCGGTGGCGGACCCGGTGCTGCTCGGGATCTCCCAGGCCGCGTCGCTGGTCGTCGCGGTGAGCGTCCTCGTGCCCGGCGTGCCTCCCGACCTGGCGCTACCGCTGCTGTGCCTGCTCGCCAGGCTCGCCACCGGTTCGGTGCTGGTGCTGCTGGCCCGTACCGTGCGCGACCCGGTGCGCCTCATCCTCATCGGCGTGGTCCTGTCCCTGCTCTACGGCACCCTGATCTCCGTCGTGCTGCTGCTCGCGCAGGACTACGCGCGCTTCGGGAGCGTTCTGCGGTTCACCACCGGCTCGATCTCGAGCGCGAGCTGGGGTTCGCTCGGCGCCGCATGGCCGTGGCTCGCGGTGGCGATCCCGCTGGCCCTGGTCAGCGGCCGGGCGCTGAACCTGCTCCAGCTCGGCCACGACCTGGCGGCCGGGCTCGGCATGAAGGTCGTCCGGGCCTGGTTCGTGCTGCTCGGGCTGGCGATGCTGCTGATCGCGCCGGTCGTCGCGGTGGTCGGCCCGATCGGGTTCGTCGCGCTGCTCGCGCCGCACGTCGCGCGGTTCCTGCTGGGCACGAGCAACGCGCATCAGGTGCTGCCCGCCTCGGCCGCGATCGGGGCGGTGGTCGTGCTGCTCGCCGACGCCGTCGGCAGGGCTCGCGTTCTTCC
>JAKDLE010000300.1 GCA_030453005.1 Pseudonocardia sp.
TGGGTGCCGTGGTGACGCTGCAGGCCCCACTCGGAGGGGAGCGGCTGGCGGTGCTGGGCCGGATCTCCGCGCTGCGGTCCCCGTCGCGTATCGAGGTGCACCTCGACCAGCCGTGGCAGGGCCGCCTGCGCGTGCTGTTCGACCGCGACGGCACCGGCACCCGGGTCCGGATCGTCGCCGATCTCGACGACGCCGCACTGCACTGGCTGATGCGTCGCCGCGGCTACCCCGTGGACGAGGAGACGAGCGAGGGCGACCATCTCCTCGGCCTGCTGACGAGCAAGTCGGGGTCCGGCAGCGTGTTCGCCGCCGCCACCGAGAACCTGGCGACGATGGCCGTCGACGAGGTCAACGCCGACGGCGGCATCCGCGGCCGTCCGCTGCGCCTGGTGGTGGGCGACGACGCCACCGACCCGACCATCGGCGCCGTGGAGGCGTGGCGCCTGGTCCGGACGGGCTGCCGCACGATCCTCGCCGCCACCACGTCGGCCACCTTCGCGCGGGCCGCCCGCGATCTGCGGCCTGCGGGTGTCCTGCTCGTGCACACCCTGATGAACGAAGGCGGGTCGGGTGGTGACCTGCGGGTGCAGCTCGGCGAGCGGCCCGGCGGGCAGCTCCGTGCGGCCGTCGCACCGGTGATGCGGGAGACCGGTGGCCGCCGCTGGTTCCTCGCGGGCAACGACTACGTGTGGCCGCAGGTCGTGCACGCCCGCGCGCGGGAGGTACTGGCCGAGCACCGGGCGTCGGTCGTCGGCGAGGGGTTGGCTGCTCTCGGCACCCGCGACTTCGCCCCCCTCATCGAACGCATCGCCGCGTCCGGGGCCGACCTGGTGCTCTCCTCGTTCGTCGGCGCCGACCTGGTGGCCTTCGAACGGCAGTGCCACGCGATCGGGTTGCGGGAGCACTGCCGCTCGCTCGCCCTCGCGCTCGACGAGCCCAGCCGTGAGCGCATCGGTGACGCCGCGGCGGCAGGCATGTGGGGCGCGGCGGGCTACTTCGAGCAGCTCCCCGGCGACGTCAACCGGGGGTTCCTGCGCCGCTACCGGGCCGCGTACGGCCGGTTCGCGCCGCCGGTGTCGAGCATCTCGGAGTCGGCGTACGAGGCGGTCCACCTCTACGCCTGCGCGGCGCGTCGAGCGGGGGAGGACGAGCCACGGACGATCGCGCGCGAGCTGCGGTTGAGCCGTTCGGAGTTCCCACGCGGGCCCGTCACGGTGACGGGCCCGGAGACGGTACGACAGGACCTGTTCGTCGCCGAGGCCGTGCCGAGCGGTTTCGCCGTGAGCCCGTCCCGCTGACTCGTCAACGCGCCAACGCCCATTGACGGATGTCCGCGACCGTTACTAGCGTCCCCCTCTCACCCCCTGCCCGGAGGAGCGCCGCCATGCCGGTACGACCACCCGATCCCGCCGCGTTGCAGAAGGTCGCCCAGCACTACGGGCTGGGGCTGGACGAGGCCGACCTGGCCTCGTTCTCCCCGATGGTCGACGGCCTGCTCGCCTCGTGGGACGCGGTCGAGGAGCTCTACACGGCGTCGGCCCCGGCGATGCCGCAGCGGGCGTGGACCCGCCCGGAGCCCGCGGACAACCCGTACAACGCCTGGTACGTCACCACCGCGGTCACCGAGGTCTCGGCCGGCCCGCTGGCCGGGCGGACCGTAGCGATCAAGGACAACACGGCGGTCGCGGGTGTGCCGATGATGAACGGCTCGGCGACGGTGGAGGGCTACACACCGCTGCGCGACGCCACGATCGTCAGCCGCCTGCTCGCCGCGGGCGCCACGATCGCGGGCAAGGCCGTCTGCGAGGACCTCTGCTTCTCCGGCGGCTCGCACACCTCCCGCACCGGCGCGGTGCGCAACCCGTGGGACGAGACGCGCTCCGCGGGCGGCTCGTCGTCGGGCAGCTCCGCCCTCGTGGCGGGGGGCGTCGTCGACTTCGCCACCGGCGGCGACCAGGGCGGCTCGATCCGCATGCCCGCCTCGTACACCGGCATCGTCGGGCACAAACCCACCCACGGCCTCGTGCCCTACACCGGCGCGTTCCCGATCGAGCAGACCATCGACCACGTCGGCCCGATGACGCGCACGGTCGCCGACGCCGCACTCGTGCTCAACGTCATCGCAGGCCCGGACGGCCTCGACCCGCGCCAGCCGCGTGACCTCGTGCCCGACGACTACGTGGCCGCCCTCTCGCGCGGCACGGAGGGCCTGCGCGTCGGCGTCCTCGGCGAAGGGTTCGGCCACCCCAACTCCGAGCCGGGAGTCGACGAGGCCGTGCGCGCGGCCGCCGCGGCACTGGGCGACGCCGGGCTCGTCGTCGAGGACATCTCGATCCCCTGGCACAGCCACGGCGCGCGGCTCTGGGACGTCATCGCCACCGAGGGCGCCGCCGCCCAGATGGTGGACGGCAACGGCTACGGCATGAACTGGCAGGGCCTCTACGACCCGGAGGTCATCGCCCACTACGGCGAGCAGTGGCGTCGCGACGGCAGCCGGTTCTCCGAGACGGTGAAGCTGGTGCTGTTGGCCGGGCGGCACGCCATCGACACCCGCCAGGGCGCGCACTACGCCATGGCCCGCAACCTCGTGCCCACCCTCCGCGCCGCCTACGACGACGCGCTCGCGCAGTACGACGTGCTGGTCATGCCCACCACACCGATCCGCTCCAGTGTCATCCCGGCCCCGGACGCGCCGCGCGAGGAGGTCATCGGCCGGGCGTTGGAGATGCTCGCCAACACCTGCGTCACCGACGTCAGCGGCCATCCCGCGTGCAACGTCCCCGCAGGCCTCGTCGACGGCCTCCCCACCGGCATGATGATCGTCGGCAAGCACTTCGACGACGCCACCGTGCTCCGCGTCGCGCACACGTTCGAGAAGCTCGTCGGCGGCTTCCCGGCGCCGTCCACCGCGACCGCAGGGAGCAGGGCATGAACGGCGTACACGATCTGGGCGGCACCGACGGGCTCGGTCCCGTGTTCTCCATGTCGTTCCGCGCCGGGTTCTTCGGCGTCGACGCGTTCCGGTCCGGCATCGAGCAGATGCACCCGGCCGTCTACCTCCTCCCGCCCTACTACGAGCACTGGGCGCACGCCGTCGAGCATCACGGCGTGGCCAAGGGGGTGCTGGACACCGACGAGATCGAGAAGCGCACGCAGTACTACCTGGAGAACCCGGACGCCGCGCTGCCGCAGCGCGACGACCCCGACCTGATGGCATTCGTGGACGGCGTCGTCAAGGCGGGCGCCCCCGCGGCCCGCCCGTCGGACAAGGTGGCGACGTTCGCCGTGGGCGACCGCGTCACCGTCGTCGCCGACAGCCCGTACGGCCACACCCGTAAGGCCCGCTACACGCGGCCGGACCGGGGCGGTCGAGCTGGCGCACGGCACGTTCATCTACCCGGACAGCGCCGGTAACGGCGGGGACGATGCCCCCGAGCACGTCTACACGGTCAAGTTCACCAACCAAGAGCTCTGGGGCCCTGAAGTGGCCGAGCCCAACGGCGTCGTCTACTTCGACGTCTGGGAGCCGTACATCGTCCCCGCCACCACATCGGAGAAGGCGGCCGCATGAACGCGCTCGCGAGTGCACCGACCGACAGGCCGACCGAGCGCGACGAGGGAGAACGATGAGTGCGAAGGTCCATACCCCCGAGGAGATCGCGGCCCGCGTCAAGGCCCTCGAGTCGATCATGATCGAGAAGGGGATCATGACGACGGCGGCCGTCGACCGGCTCGCCGAGATCTACGAGAACGAGGTCGGACCGCAGCTCGGCGCGTCCGTCGTCGCGAAGGCCTGGTGCGACCCGGAGTTCAAGGCGCGGCTGGTCGCCGACGCCTCGGCGGCCTGCGCCGAGCTGGGCATCGGCGGTCTGCAGGGCGAGGACATGGTGGTGGTGGAGAACAGCGACACCTGCACAACGCGATCACCTGCACGCTGTGCTCCTGCTATCCGTGGCCGGTGCTCGGCCTGCCCCCCAACTGGTACAAGGGCCCGGAGTACCGCTCGCGGATCGTGCGCGAGCCCCGCAAGGTGCTGCGGGACGACTTCGGCCTCGACCTGCCCGACTCCGTCGAGGTCCGCGTCTGGGACTCCTCGTCGGAGATGCGCTACGGGTGCTCCCCCGACGTCCGGACGGCACCGAGAGCCTCGACGAGAAGGCGCTCGCCGCGCTCGTCACGCGCGACTCGATGATCGGGACGGGCGTCCCGGCGGCTCCCGGGTCGGCGGGGTGATGGCGTTCCGTCGGGACGCCACAGAGCTGGGCGACGCCCGACGTCGTGTGGAGAACCTCGTCGGCGCCGGTGAGCAGCGGTCGTTCGAGCACCCGTGGGAGCTCCGTGCGTTCGCGATGGCCGTGGCGGCCTACCACAGCGGTCAGTACGAGTGGCCGGAGTTCCAGCTCTCGCTCATCGACTCGATCAAGAGGTGGGAGGCCGACGGCGGCACGGAGCCGTGGTCGTACTACGAGCACTGGCTGGAGGCGCTGGAGACCGTTCTCGCGGGCAACGGCGCCACGCTCGACGAACGCACGAAAGCCGTGCTCGCCACCCCGAGGAGCACCGGTCACCACGAGGCGCACCGCGAACCGGTCGCGATCGACCCCGCGCGGTAGGCGGGAGCTGAAGGACTCCGGCCGTCGCGCAGTAGGCCCGAGTTCATCAGCGCGCTCCTTTGGTGCACTCCGCCGCGGTTCCCGTTAGAGACGTCATGGGTCACGCTTCCGATCAGACACGGGCGGGGTCGGCGCGGGGCAGGCGGTCGCCGCGGTGATCGTCATTCGGGAACGGGCAGCGCGCAGGGGCCGGCCTGCCGCAGCATCCGAGGCGCTGATCTCGGCGCATCGGTGATCCCGCTGGCCCGCGCGCTCATCATGCTCGTGATCGTCGCCTCGGAACCGAGGGCGTGCTCCGGCGCGTTTCCC
>JAKDLE010000301.1 GCA_030453005.1 Pseudonocardia sp.
TGCTCCGGCGTCTCGTTGCCCACCACCTGGAGCTGGCAGGAGATGGCGTCGTGGGGATAGTGCGGCTCGGCGACGCCACCGGGCCCCGCGCCCACCGCCATGCCCGCCGCGAAGAACCCTCCCGTTGCCGCGACGACGACCACGGCGGCAACGATGCGCCCGAGGCCTGCCGGTCGTCCCCGCGTCGCGCCCTCCAGGCGCTCCGTACCGGAACCGGTCATCGTCATCGTCTCCCTCGCCCCTGCTGATGGCTCACCCCGATCCACTGTCGATCACCATAGGCACGCGGGCGGCAGGAGGGCTTTGACGGTGACGCTCGCTCGCCCGCCGGTGCTGGTCATCGCGGTGGCCGGGTTGTCCGCTGCGGACAGCGCGGGCGAACCGCTGCCGTACCTCCTCGTGCATCGCCTGACGAGTCCACGAGGACAGCTCGCGCGTCGCGCCCGGCGCCGCCCGGGCAGTCGTGAATGTCCCGACCGTGGGCGGCAGCCGCCGACGTCGGCGATGACCAACTGTCACAGCGCCCGCGCGACCGACGGAGATGATCGCCATCTGACGTACGTTCCTGCTGCCCCCGCCGCATCCACGTGCGGCAGACGTCGATCACGAAGGTGGGCGACGGGCAAGATCGCCGCCCGCCGCACGTCAGCGCGGTGGGCACTACCGCAGCGTGCGGCACCCGACGATCACCGCCGCACGGCCTGCTCTGATCATTCCTGCGCGCGCCACGACGGCAGCCACAGCTGCGCGTCCCACATCTCCTGGGTGATCGGCAGGCCGTTGAGGATCGGCCACAGCCAGATGAAGTTGGCGACGACGAGCCCGACCCACAGCCCCACCGCCAGCAGCCCGGTCTGCCGTCGTTCGCGCGGGGCGTCGGAGGGCCCGAGGACCTCGCCCATCACCAGCACCGTGGCGAGCACCAGGAACGGCACCACCGGCGTCATGTAGAAGAAGTACATCTGCCGGTCGATGTTGGCGAACCACGGCAGGATGCCCGCGCCGTAGCCGACGAGCACCGCGGCGTAGCGCCAGTCGAACCGGGTGGCCACCCGCCACAGCGCGAACGCCAGCACGGCGAGCGCGGGCCACCACAGCGCCGGGGTGCCGATCAGCATGACGCTGCTGACGCAGTCCGCCGTGCCGCAGCCCTCGACCTGGTCGCCGGAGGCGAAGTAGTAGAGCATCGGGCGCAGCCCCATCGGCCACGACCACGGCTTGGACTCCCACGGGTGCTCGCCGCTGACCTCGGTGGTGAGCCCGGAGTGGAAGGCGAGGATCTCGCCGCTGTAGTAGACGAGCGCGCGCAGCGCCGACGGGAGGAACGCGGGCCCCGAGTCGGTCCACCGGTCGATCGCGGTCTCGCTGCCGAACCACGCCCACCACGCCGACACGTACGCGACGACCGGTACGACGGCCAGCGCCCACAGCGCGGGCGGCAGGTCGCGCACGATCGTGCCCCGCCAGGGCCGCTCGACCCCGGCGCTGCGCCGCGCCGCGAGGTCCCAGACGACGGCCAGCACGGCGAACGCGGCGAGCCAGTAGACGCCCGACCACTTCACCGCACAGCCCAGCCCCAGCAGCACCCCGGTGGCCAGGCGCCACCAGCGCACGCCCAGCCGCGGGCCGAGTGCGTGGTCGCCGACGCGGTCCTGCGCGATGACCAGCGCCATCCGGTCGCGGACGTCGTCGCGGTCGCGGACCAGCGTGGCGAAGGCGGCGACGACGAACAGCGCGCTGAACGCGTCGAGCATCCCCATCCGCGACTGCACGTGGCTGAGCCCGTCGCAGATCAGCAGCACTCCGGCGACGCCGCCGAGCAGAGTGGACCGGGTCAGTCGCCTGCCCACCCGCACCACCAGCAGCACCGTGATCGTCCCGGCCAGCGCCGCGGCCGCGCGCCAGCCGAACCCGTCGTAGCCGAACAGCAGTTCGCCCAGCGCGATGAGCTGTTTGCCCAGCGGCGGATGCACGATCAGCTCGAAGCCGGGGTTGTCCGCGACCCCGCCGTTGCGCAGCATCTGCCAGGCCTGCGGCACGTAGTGCTTCTCGTCGAACACGGGGGTGCCGCCGTCGGTCACCGCGCCCAAACCGGTGAACCGGACGACGAACGCGACCACCGCCAACCCGATGGCGACGACCCACCCGCGCACGCGGTCGGTGGGCGGCGGCGGGCCCAGGCTCGCCCGGGTGACCGGTCCGAGCGGCACCAGCGGCGGCTCCGTGCCCAGGGGTCTGCTGCCCGCCGTCGGCTCCCGGTCGTCGGCGGGGACGGAAGGGATCCGCGGCCGGTCGACGAGGGAGCGGTCGGTCATGGGGCTGATGGTAGGTCGCTCGTAGGGTGGGAGACATGCCGACCGACGACGAACCGCCTTCTCCGGTGGGCAGGCTGGTCGTGGCGGCCACCCCGCTCGGCGACTCCCGCGACGCCTCCGCCCGGCTGCTCGACGCGATGGCAGGCGCGGACGTGGTGGCGGCGGAGGACACCCGGCGGTTCCGGTCGCTCGCGATGGCGCTCGGCGTCACCGTCACGGGCAAGGTGCTCAGCCACTACGACGCCGTCGAGACGGCGAAGCTGCCGGGCCTGCTCGCCGACGTCCGCGCGGGACGCACGGTGCTGCTCGTCTCCGACGCCGGGATGCCCGCGGTGTCGGACCCCGGCTACCGGCTCGTCGCCGCGGCCGCGGCCGAGGGCCTGCCGGTCACGTGTCTGCCCGGTCCGTCGGCGGTGACCACCGCGCTGGTGCTGTCCGGGCTGCCCGTCGAACGGTTCTGCTTCGAGGGCTTCGCACCGCGCCGGTCGGGGGAGCGGCGTCGGTGGCTGCAGACCCTCGCCGCCGAGCCGCGCGCGGCGGTGTTCTTCGAGTCCCCGCACCGCCTCGCCGACACCCTCGCCGACGCCGTCGCCGTGCTCGGCGGCGACCGGCGCGCCGCCGTGTGCCGGGAGCTGACGAAGAAGCACGAGGAGGTGCTGCGGGGCGCGCTCGGTGAGCTGGCGGCCTGGGGGGCGGAGGGCCCGGTGCGCGGCGAGATCACCGTGGTGCTGGCAGGCGCGGCGCCGAGCGCGGTGCCGTCTCCCGAGTCGCTGGTCGACGCCGTGGCTGAGCGCGTGGCCGACGGTGAGCGCCTGAAAGACGCCGTGTCAACGGTGGCCGAAGCGACAGGGGTAGGAAAACGCGCCCTCTACAACGCGACCCTCGCCTCCCGCACGGACTGAAGCGCGGTCAGGCGCGGGAGCGCCATAGCAACCAGACGAAGTACGGGGTGCCGATCACCGCGGTCAGCAGGCCCGCCGGGAGTTGTGCGGGGGCGATCACCGCCCGGCCCAGCAAGTCGGCCAGGCAGACGAGCAGCGCACCCAGCAGCACCGCCACCGGCAGCACCCGGGTGTGGCGGGAGCCGACGAGCGCCCGCGCGGCGTGCGGGGCGACCAGGCCGACGAACGAGATCACCCCCACCGCGGCCACTGCGGTGGCGGTGAGCAGCGCGGCCACCACGAGCAGCGCCAGCCGCGTGCGGGTCAGCGAGATGCCGAGCACGCGCGGCGTGTCGTCGTCCAGGGCCATCAGGTCGAGCTCCGTGCGCGCCCGCGCCAACAGCAACCCGGCCAGCACCAGCGCGACCGCCACCGGGATGAGCTGACCGAACGTCCGGCCGTAGGTGGAACCCGACAGCCAGGTCAGGGCCTTGGTCTCGTTGAACGGGTCGGTCGTCACGATCAGCACCGTGATCAGCGACAGCGTGCCGTAGGAGACGCCGATGCCGATCAGCACCAGTCGGTCCGACGCCAGTCCGCCGCGGGCGGCGAGCCCGAACACCAGCGCGCAGGCGACGAGCGCGCCGAGCGCCGCAGCGCCCGCGAGCGTCCAGGTGCCGACCGTCGGCACCAGCGTGATCGCCGCGACCGCCGCCAACCCCGCCCCGCCACTGACCCCGAGCAGCCCCGGCTCGGCGAGCGGGTTGCGGCACACCGCCTGCACCGCGGCGCCTGCCAGTGCGAGTGCGGCCCCGGCCAGCAGTGCAGCGAGCACGCGGGGGACGCGCGTGTCGAGCACGAACGTGGTGACCCGTCCGCCGCGACCTGCGAGCCAGTTGACGACGTCGCCCGCGAGCAGCGACGCGTCGCCCAGCAGCAGCCCGGCGACGGTGACCGCGACCGTCAGCGCCCCCAGCACGACGAGCACGACGAGGAACGCCCGCCGGTCACGCAGCCGGGCCGACCGCGCGGAGGGGGCCTGGCGCACGGGTCCGGAGTCGTGGAACCGCTGCGCCAGCGCCACCAGCACGACCGCGCCGAACACGGTGGTGACGACGCCCGTGGGCACCTCCACCCCGGCCTGCCCGCCGAGCACGGCGCGCACCAGGACGTCGGCGCCGAGCACGACGCCCACCCCGGCCAGCGCCGACATCGGCACGAGCACCCGGTGCCGGTGCAGGCCCGGCACCAGCGGCGCCACGATCCGCACAGCCGCGGGCGCGCAGAGCCCGACGAACCCGATCGGTCCGGCGACGGTGACGGCGGCCGCGGACAGCAGCACCGCGAGGAGGACCGCGAGCAGCCGCGTGCTGCGGACGGGTACGCCGAGCACCGCCGCCGTGTCGTCGCCGAGTCCGAGGATGTCCAAGCGCGTGCCGAGCACGACCAGCGCGCCGATCCCCAGCGCCACCACCGGGCCGGTCTGCCCGACCCCGTCGAGCCCGATCTGCGCGAGCGAACCGCTGCCCCACGCGTAGAGCCCGGTGGTCTCCTGCGCGAACAGCAGCAGCAGCACGTTGGTGAGCGAGTACAGCGCCAGCGCCACCGCCGAACCGGCCAGCACCAGGCGGGTCGGGGCCGCCCCGCCCCCGCCCGCCCCGGCGCCCCCCCGGCCCGCCGCCGCCCGCCCGCCCCCGCACGCCCCCCCGCCCCC
>JAKDLE010000302.1 GCA_030453005.1 Pseudonocardia sp.
GCAGCGACGCGACCGTCCCACGTCCGTGCAGGCCGCCTCCGGTCTGTGGCTGGCGGCGGTGCTCGTCTGGTTGTTGGCCGTCGCCGTCGGTGTCGTCCAGCTCGACGACATCCGGGCCGCGTTGACGACGATCGTCGACCGCGACTTCCCCGGCGAGACCCCGGGCACCCGCGAGAGCGCGGTGACGATCACTCTCGGCATCCTCCTCGCCGGACCCGCCGTGATCGCGCTGCTGCAGGCGTGGGCCGCACTCGCGCTGCGGGCGGGCCGCGGAGGGGCCCGGATCGTGCTGGTGCTGCTGGCCGTCCTGGCGGTCGGCTGCGCGTACTTCGCCGTGGCCGTGGCGCCCCCGGTGGTCCAGGCGGGGCTGGTGGCCGGGCTCGCGCTCATGGTCGCGGGCGCGGTGGCGATGCTGCTGCCCGGCGCGCGGCCGTGGTTCCGAGCCCGCAGGCGCTGACCCGGGCGCGCCTGCCCCGGTGATCACCGCTGCGGAACCCGGAGCAGGTCCTGACGCGCTGCCCGTTCCCCGACGGTGATCACCGGCGGCGGGCGTCACACGTCAGTCCGTCGTGACCCGGCCCGCCTCGACCGTCCAGCGGCGGGTGGTGCGCACCGACGAGAGCATGCGGCGGTCGTGGGTGACCAGCAGGACCGTGCCGCCGAAGCTGTCGAGCGCCTGCTCCAGCTGTTCGATCGCGGGCAGGTCGAGGTGGTTGGTCGGCTCGTCGAGCACCAGCAGGTTCACCTCGCGGGCCTGCAGCAGCGCGAGTGCGGCGCGGGTGCGCTCCCCGGGGGACAGCGACCCGGCGGGCCGCGGGGCGTGCTCCCCGGTGAGCCCGAACTTCGCGAGCAGCGTGCGGACGTCGGACTCGGCCCAGTCGGGCACGGCGTCGCCGAACGTGCGGGCCAGCGGCTCCGGGCCGAGGAACAGCCCGCGGGCCTGGTCGATCTCCCCGACCCGGACGCCCGACCCGAGCCCGGCGCTCCCGGCGTCGACGGGGATCCGCCCGAGCAGCGCGCCGATCAGCGTGGTCTTGCCCGAGCCGTTGGCCCCGGTGATCACGACGCGGTCGGCCCAGTCGACCTGGGCGTCGACGGGCCCGAGCGTGAACGACCCGCGCTGCACCATCGCGCCGCTCAGCGACGCCACCACCGCGCCCGAGCGGGGCGCGGCGGCGATCGTCATGCGCAGCTCCCACTCCTTGCGGGGCTCGGCGACGACGTCGAGCCGCTCGATCATCCGCTGCGTCTGCCGGGCCTTCGCGGCCTGCTTCTCACTGGTCTCCGCGCGCTTGCTGCGGCCGATCTTGTCGTTGTCCGAGGACTTCCGGCGGGCGTTGCGCACGCCCTGGGCCATCCAGTTGCGCTGCATCAGCGCGCGGTCCCTGAGGCCGCCGAGCTTGTCGTCGTAGGACTCGTAGGCCTCGCGGGCGTGGCGCCGCGCCACCGCGCGCTCGGCGAGGTAGCTGTCGTAGCCGCCGTCGTAGACGCCCACCTGCTGCTGGGCCAGGTCGAGCTCCACGATCCGCGTGACGGTGCGGGCCAGGAACTCGCGGTCGTGGCTGACGATCACCGCAGGCGACCGCAGCCCCTGGACGAAGCGCTCCAGGCGCGCCAGGCCGTCGAGGTCGAGGTCGTTGGTGGGCTCGTCGAGCAGCAGCACGTCGTAGCGCGACAGCAGCAGCGCCGCCAGCCCGGCGCGGGCGGCCTGCCCGCCGGACAGCGCGGTCATCGGGGTGTGCAGGTCGACGGCCCGACCCCCGACGAGCAGCCCGACGTCGGCGGCCACCTCACCCGAGCGCTCGTCGAGGTCGGCGCCGCCGAGGGCGAGCCAGCGGTCGAGGGCGGAGGCGTAGGTGTCGGCGGCGCCCGGGGCGCCCTCGCCGAGCGCCTCGGCGGCGAGGTCCATGGCCGTCTGCGCGGCGGTGACGCCGGTGCGCCGGGCCAGGAACGCGGCGATCGTCTCCCCGTCGCGGCGTTCGGGCTCCTGCGGCAGGTGCCCGACGGTGGCGTCCGGCGGGCGCACGGCGACCTTCCCGGCCTCGGGGGCGAGCTCGCCCGCGAGCAGCCGCAGCAGGGTGGACTTCCCGGCGCCGTTGGCCCCGACGAGCCCCACGACGTCGCCCGGGGCGACGACGAGGTCGAGTCCGGAGAACAGCACGCGGGCGCCGTGGCCTGCGGCGAGGTCGTTGGCCTGCAGAGTTGCGCTCATCGGGCCGGACGCTACCCCGCTCCGCGAGTCGGGGTCCGCGTGCGAGTCCGGCTTCGACGATGGCCGTGGTCGGAGCGCGGAGTCGTGGCGCCCGGGCCGAGTACCGCGACGCGGGCGGCCGGGTCGTCGTGGAGACCCCGTGACGATCCCGGGCACGGGGCACGGCCGGCCGGTCGATCCGGATCGGTGGGGGACGGCGGCGGCGTCCGTCCCGGACGTGGATGTGTGCGGGGCCCGCGAGATCGCCCGGTTCGGGGGGTCTGGCGTGATGGCCGGTGTCAGAAGGCTGCAACCGAGCCGAGCCGGGCCGCCAGCGCAGCCTCGGCCTGCCGCCCGACCGCGATGAGGAAGTGCTCCAGGGACAGCGAACCGACACCACTGCTGCCCTCGTCGGGCTGGATGAGCGGCGCCTCGGGCGCCACCACGTAGCACCGTCCGGCGAACCGCGGGAAGCGTGCCGAGAACTCACGCAGCCCGGCCCGAGAGTGTCTCGGTGAGGAACCGATCTCGAAGGCGACGGGGTGGGTCGGGTGGTCCAGGACCAGGTCGACCTCGTGCGGACGGTCGCGCCAGTGGTGCAGCCGTACTCCGCTGTGCTGGGCGAGCACGTGCAGCGTGGCCGCGGCCAGGTTCTCCAGCAGCGCTCCCATCTCCACCGGGTCGGTCAACGGGGCCAGGCCACGCTGGAGTGCCGCGTTGCGCAGCGCGCCGTCCACGAAGTAGAGCTTGCGTCCCCGTCGTTGGACCGTGGCCTCGGCGCCTGCGTAGTTGGTGAGGCGGAAGACGAGGAACGTCTGCTCGAGGTACCCGAGATACCGGTCGAAGGTCGGCTGCGCCATTCCGTCCAGCTCCTGGCACAGACCGGTCGGCGAGAGGACGTCGGTGATCTGACCGGCCAGCACGTACAGCAGACGTTCCAGCAACATGGGGTTGTCGATCCCGAAGGACTGCGGGATGTCTTTATAGACCGCTCGCTCGACGGCGTCGCTGCGCAGCACCTGCTGGGAGAGGAGTAGTTGGTCCGCGTCGTCGAGGGAGGCTGACCGGTCCGCGGCGAGCAGTTCGGGGAAGCCTCCGACGAGGAGGAACCGGCTGCGCCTGGCGGCGAGCAGTGCGGGGTCCGGTAGCCGGGCGGGCAACATCGCCAGTGTCTCCGCGAGGTTCCGACCGATCTGGACCGACACGCCCTCGCCGCGCAGGTCGAGGTACTCGGTGAACAGGTAGGGCATGAGGAACTGTTCGTTCCATCGGCCGACACCGCTCTCGGGTCGCCTGCCGCGCAGGGCGGCTGTCGCACTCGACGTCGCGATGATGCGTACCGGCCAGCGGTCGTCGTAGAAGGTCTTCAGCCAGAGGTCCCAGTCCTGGGCGTATACCAGCTCGTCCAGCAGAAGCACGGTCTCTGCGCCTGCTACGGGCGCACGCGATCCGAGGATGCCCCGTACGAGGTCGCCCAGGGGCTCCCGCAGGAGGAGGGGGTGGTCCATCCGCAACCACCACAGCCGGTCCGGGGACAGGCCGCTGTCGAGGAGGTGTCGTGCCGTCTGATACATGGCGGTGGTCTTGCCGACGCGCCGCGGCCCGAGGATCAGCTCGTATCGTCGTGGTTCGTCGGCGACGAGCCGCTTCCAGAGGAGTCCGGCGAGCGGGCGCTCCACCGGGGGCGCGAGGATGTCCGGGATCCCGGATCCTCGGTGCCAGGGATTCTGCTCGCCGAAGACGCGTTGCACGTCCTCGGCGCTGGGTCGCCAGATAGCCACGTCAGCACCCTTCAGGAATGTCGTCGCCAACTTAGCATTCACCAGAGGTATCTTAAAGTCGTTCTAGGCGTCCTGGGTCCCGCGTGATGTGTCTTCACGCCAGGCAGCGGAGCGGTCAGGATGGACACGTGACCTACGAACCCATGCCCGACGACTGGCGACGCGCGCTCGCCGTCGTCGCCCATCCCGACGACCTGGAGTACGGCGGAGCGGCGGCGGTCGCGCGCTGGACGGCCGCCGGCAAGGACGTCCGGTATCTGCTGGTCACCCGCGGGGAGGCGGGGATCGACTCGCTGTCTCCCGAGGAGTGCGGGCCGCTGCGGGAGGCCGAGCAGCGGGCGGCGGCGGCCGAGGTGGGCGTCGACGAGGTGGAGTTCCTCGACCATCCCGACGGTCTGATCGAGTACGGGATCCCGCTGCGCCGCGACGTCGCGGCGGCGATCCGCCGCCACCGCCCCGAGCTGGTGGTCACCGGCAACTTCCGCGAGACCTGGCCCGGTGACGTCGGGGTGAACATGGCCGACCACGTCGCCGTCGGCCGGGCCGTGGTCGACGCCGTGCGCGACGCGGGCAACCGCTGGCTGTTCCCGGAGGCGGGCGAGCCGTGGAGCGGCGTGCGGTGGGTGGCGGTGGCGTCGTCGCCGCGCAACTCCCACGCCGTCGACGTCGGGGAGCACTTCGACCGCGGCGTGGCCTCGCTCGCGGCGCACCGTGCCTACCTCGACGCGCTCGGCGGCGACATGGCCGACCCCGAGGGGTTCCTGCGGCCGATGGCGCAGGCAGACGGGGAGCGGTTGCCGGGGGCGGAGCTGGCGTCGGCGTTCGAGCTGATCGCGCTGGGGTAGCGCACCGACGCGCACCGACGCGCACCGTCGACGGTGCGCGCGGGGTGTGCGCA
>JAKDLE010000303.1 GCA_030453005.1 Pseudonocardia sp.
CGGCGCGCGGCGCCGCAGTGGGCCGGAGGGGCGGTGGAGGGCGGCCGCCCCCGAGTTGCGCGAACGGCACTCTCGGCCCACGCGGCCGGCCGAACGTGCCGTTCGCTCACGCAGGCGGCGGGGATGAGGGGCCCCGCGGAGGCCCCCACCGTGCCGCTGCGTCGGGATCCGCCCCGGGCGGGCTGGCCGTTCCGGATGGTCGTCGGCGCGCTGGTGCTGGCGGCGTTGATCGTCGGGGGCACGGCGTTCCGGGTGTGGCAGGTGGCCCGGGTGGACGACCGCCGCCCGAGCGACGCGCTGGTGGTGCTCGGTGCGGCCCAGTACGACGGCGAGCCGAGCTCGATCTTCTCCTGGCGGCTGCGGCACGCGCAGGTGCTCTACGAGGACGGGGTCGCGCCGCTCATCGTCACCACCGGCGGGGGACAGACGGGCGACGCCTACACCGAGGCCGAGGCGGGTCGGATGTACCTCATCGAGCGCGGCGTGCCCGCCGAGGACGTCATCGCGGTGGCCGAGGGCTTCGACACGCTCGGCAGCCTGGCGGCCGTCGCCGACCTCCCGGAAGCCGAGGGCTGGGACAGCGTGCTGCTCGTCAGCGATCCGTGGCACTCGTTGCGGGCCCGGGTGATGGCGCGCGACGAGGGGCTCGCCGCCTGGGTTTCGCCCACCCGCAGCGGCCCGGTCGTCCAGACCCGCGAGACGCAGGTGCGCTACATCCTGCGCGAGACGGCGGCGTTGCTGTTCTACCGCCTGACGAACGCCTCGATCGGTACCCAGACCTCCAACGCGCCGTCCGCGGGCACCCAGACGGTCGACATGCCGTCGTTCGGGCTCGGCTGAGGCATGCCGGGGGACCATTACGACGGGCACGACCGCGAGCGGCTGCTCCCCGAGCCGCCCAAACGCGGCAGCGAGCGACGCACGCCGTTCTCCCGCGACCGTGCCCGCGTGCTGCACTCGGCGGCGCTGCGTCGGCTCGCCGGGAAGACCCAGGTCGTCGGCCCGGGGGAGGGCGCGGAGATCAGCGGCATCCCGCGCACCCGGCTTACCCACTCCCTGGAGGTGGCCCAGATCGGTCGCGGCATCGCCGAGGAGCTGGGCTGCGATCCCGACGTCGTCGACACCGCGGGGCTGGCCCACGACATCGGGCATCCGCCGTTCGGGCACAACGGTGAGGTGGCCCTCGACGGGTTCGGCGCGGCCTGTGGCGGCTTCGAGGGCAACGCGCAGACGCTGCGGATCCTCACCCGGCTCGAACCCAAGATCGGCGACGAGGTGACCGCAGGCGGGCTCAACCTGACCCGTGCCACGTTGGACGCGTCGAGCAAGTACCCGTGGGTGGGCCGTCCCGGGATGCGCAAGTACGGCGCCTACGCCGACGACGCCGCGGTGTTCGCGTGGATGCGCTCCGGTGCCCCGGCGCGGCGACGCTGCCTGGAGGCGCAGGTGATGGACTGGTCCGACGACGTCGCCTACTCCGTACACGACGTCGAGGACGGCATACTGGCCGGGCGCATCGACCTGGTGGCGCTCTCCTCGCGCGTCGAGCGCGACGCGCTGGCGGACCTGGCGGCGGGTGCCTTCGGCGCCGACCGCGACGCGCTCGCCGAGGCCGGCGAGGAGTTGGTCGCGCTGCCCGTGGTGGCCGCGGTGCGCGGTTTCGCGGCGGGCTCGGCGCCGACCGCGGCGCACGTCGCGCTCAAACGCCTGACCAGCGAGCTGGTGGGCCGTTTCGTGCTGGCCGCGGTGGAGGCCACCCGCGCCGAGCACGGCGACCGGCCGCTCCGCCGCTACGCCGCTGACCTCGTGGTGCCGCCGCGTGCCGCCGCGGAGGTGGCCCTGCTCAAAGCCGTGGCGCTGCGCTACGTCATGAGCGACCCGGCGCGCCTGGCGATGCAGGCCCGCCAACGCGACCTCCTCGTGGAGCTCGCCGCGGCGTTGCTGGCGGGCGCCCCGGGCTCGCTGGACCCGATGGCGGCCGAGGACTGGCACGCCGCCGTCGACGACGCCGCCCGGCTGCGCGTGGTGGTCGACCAGGTCGCGGTGCTCACCGACCAGCAGGCGGTGGCCCGGCACGCGGCCCAGGTGCGCCCGACGACCCCGGCCCGCTGACCCGGACCGCCGGCATACTGGACGGGGTGCGACTCCTCGGCAACGTTCTGTGGTTCCTACTCGCGGGCTGGTGGCTGGCGATCCTGTACGCGCTGGCGGGGGTGCTCGCGTGCGTGCTGATCGTGACCATCCCGTTCGGGATCGCGTCCTTCCGCCTCGCCGGCTACGCCGTGTGGCCGTTCGGGCGGCGGGTGGTGGTGCAGCGCGGCGCCGGGGTGGCCTCGATAGTGGGCAACGTGCTGTGGATCCTGCTGTTCGGCTGGGAGCTGTTCCTGGCCCACGTGCTCGCCGGGCTGCTGCTGTGCGTGACGATCGTCGGCATCCCGTTCGGGATCGCCTCGTTCAAGATGGCCGGGCTGGCCCTGGTGCCGCTGGGCACCCGCGTCGTCGACAGCGACACCGACGTGCCCGACTACCGGGTCGCGGCCCGCTGAGCACGCCTACGGCAGGGTCGAGGCGGGCAGCGGCTCACCGGGGCAGCGGCTCAGGATCCGGCTGATCGCATCGGCCTCCGGGGCGGTGACCCACAGGTCGTACCGCGCCTTCACCGCCACCTGCCGGGCGACGAACGCGCACCGGTAGCCGCGCTCGGGCGGCAGCCAGGTCGCGGCGTCGCCGTCGCCCTTGGAGCCGTTCACCCCGCCGTCGACGGCGAGCAGGTTGAGCGGGTCGTTCGCCAGCAGCTCGCGGGTGTCCTCGTCGAGCTGCTGGGCGCCGGTCTGCCAGGCGTTGGACAGCGACACGACGTGGTCGATCTGGACCTCCGAGCTGGTCGTCCGGCCGCGGGTGAACGCGATGGTGTCGCCGGAGTAGGGGTCGGCGAGCGTGCCGGTGAGCACCACGCAGTCGCGGGTGCCGGGCCGGAACGTCTCCTCGGTGAGGTCGCGGGCGAGTACCTGGTTGCGCTGGTCGCAGCCGTCGCGGTCGGCCGCCTGGAGGCATGAGCGGGCCCAGCGCTGCCCGAACTCCTCGCGCTCGTAGCCGGTGCGCGGGGCGCGGCCCTTCACGGGGAGCGCGGCGAGCGCCGTGGCGGCGTCGCCGGTGGGAGCAGGCGCGTCGGCCGTCGGGCCCGAGGGTGAACTCGGTGAAGTCGACTCCTGTGCAGCCGGACAGGAGCAGCAGCGCCAGCATCGTGACGATCAGGGGCGGGCGCACCGGCACAGGATGCCGCCTACCAGGGGGCGGTGTGTCCGGGGCCGTGATCCTCGGCGGGGAACCGGGAACGCGCCGGAACACGCCGCCGGTTCCGAGTGGGTGATCAAGTGATCGACTTCGGCCGCAGACGCCGCAGGCGCGGCACCCGGTCGGGATGCCGCGCCTGCCTAGTGTGTCGAGCCGGTGCTCAGGCCGCCGTGCGCCGCGGTCCGGAGCGGGTGCGGCCGCTCTGGCCGCCGCCCCGCCCACCGCGGGCACCGCCTGCGGCACCGCCGCCGCGGGAGCGCCGACCGCTGCCGCGGGGGCCCTGCTCCTGCTTCGGCGGGTCGATGATCGGCACGCCGGACGGCGTGCGGGCACCGGTGATCCGCACCAACGCGGCGTCGCCGGGGGCCACGTCGGTGGTGGTGGCCCGCACGCCGGCGAGCCGGGTGAGGCGGTCGACGTCGCGGCGTTCCTGCGGCGTCACCATCGTGACGACGGTGCCGGCGTCCCCGGCCCGCGCGGTGCGGCCCGCGCGGTGCAGGTAGTCCTTCGGGTCGGCGGGCGGGTCGACGTGGACGACGAGGCTGACGTCGTCGACGTGGATGCCGCGCGCCGCCACGTCCGTGGCCACCAGGACGGGAGTCTGCCCGTCCTTGAACTCCGCGATGGCCCGGTTGCGCGCGTTCTGCGCCTTGCCGCCGTGCAGCGCACCGGCGTTGATGCCGTCGCGCCGCAGCGTCTTCACCAGCCGGTCGACACCGTGCTTGGTGCGCACGAACAGGATCGTGCGTCCCTCGCGGGCGGCGATCTCGGTGATCACGCGCGGCTTGGTGACGGTGTCCACGTGCAGCACGTGGTGATCCATCGTCTCCACCTGCGCGGTCGACGAGGCGATCGAACGGGTCACCGGGTCGGTGAGGTACTGGCGCACCAGCGTGCCCACGTCGCCGTCGAGGGTGGCGGAGAACAGCAGCCGCTGGCCCTGCGGGGTGAGGTCGAGGATCTTGCGGACCTGGGGGAGGAACCCCATGTCGGCCATCCGGTCGGCCTCGTCGATCGCGGTGATCTCGATCGCCGAGAGGTCGCAGGTGCGCTGCGTGGTGTGGTCGGTGAGCCGGCCCGGGGTGGCGACCAGCAGGTCGACACCGCGGCCCAGCTCCGCGGCCTGCCGGTTGAACGACATCCCGCCGACGACGTAGGTGGTGCTCAGCCCGAGTGCCCTCGCGAACGGGGTGAGGGCGTCGACGACCTGCGTGGCCAGCTCCCGGGTGGGGACCAGCACGAGACCGCGCGGCTGGCGCGTCCGCGCCTTGCCCCCCGCCAGGCGGGACAGCAGCGCGAGGCCGAAGGCCAGCGTCTTGCCGGAGCCGGTCTGGCCGCGGCCGAGCAGGTCACGACCCGCCAGGGTGTCGGGCAGCGTGGCGGCCTGGATCGGGAACGGCTCGGTGAAGCCCTCCGCGGCCAGGGTGCGCAGGATCGGCTCGGGGAGGCCGAGCTCGGCGAAGGACGGCATGCCGGACTCCGGCGGCGTCCACAGCACCTCAGGGGCGGCGGGTGCGGCCGGGCGCTGGGAAGTCGGGCGCTGGGAAGGCGGGCGCTGCGCCGGGCCGCGGCTGC
>JAKDLE010000304.1 GCA_030453005.1 Pseudonocardia sp.
CACCTGCACGGCGCGATGCATCCAGCGCGCCGCCAGCCAGACCGCGAGGGCGAGCTTGAGGAACTCCGAGGGCTGGAGGCGCTGAGAACCGATCTGGATCCAGTTGCGGTTGCCGTACACCTCGACGCCGAGACCGGGCAAGTGCTCGCCATGTCCAACGACAACACTTTCGATCCGTCGATCGGCGTGGGAAACGCCGCCAACGACCATGCCGAGATGGGCAATATCGCGGTGACCACGCCGTTCGAGCCGGGGTCTGTGAACAAGGTGATCACGGCCGCCGCGGCGATCCAATACGGAGTGACGACTCCGGGCGACGTTCTCCAGGTGCCCGGATCGATCACGACGGACGGGATCACCGTCGCCGACGCCTGGCCGCACGGGGTCGCCCCGTATACGACCACCGGCATCTTCGGGAAGTCGTCGAACGTGGGCACGCTCATGCTGGCGAAGCGCGTCGGACCCGACCGCTTCGCGGACATGGTCGGCAAATTCGGGCTCGGGCAGCGCGCCGGGGTCGGACTTCCCGGTGAGAGTGGGGGCGACGTGCCACCGCAGGACCAGTGGACCGCGGGTACGTTCGCGAACCTGCCGATCGGCCAGGGGTTGTCGATGACGCTGCTGCAGATGGCCGGCATGTACCAGACGATCGCCAACGACGGTGTCCGCGTTCCGCCGCGGATCGTGGACAAGATCATCGGCCCCGACGGCAAGGAGTCTGAGCCCGATCCGCCGAAGCCCGTCGAGGTCGTGAGCCCGGAGACCGCGCGCACCGTCCGCGACATGTTCCGCGCCGTGGTGCAGGATGACGACGGCAATCAGCGGGGTACCGGTGTCCCCGCGGGGATCGAGGGCTACCAGGTGTCCGGAAAAACCGGAACCGCGCAGCAGGTCGACCCTGATTGCGGTTGCTATTCGGACTCCGATTACTGGATCACCTTCGCCGGGATGGCCCCCACACAGGATCCGCGTTTCGTGGTGGCCATCATGATGAACCGCCCGCAGCGCAGCGCCGATGGAACCGGCGGGATGTCGGCCGCGCCGCTGTTCCACGACATCGCCTCCTGGCTGCTGCAGCGTGATCGGGTGCCTCTGTCACCACCGGCCCCGCACCTCACGCTGCAAGCAGGTTGACGAGCGGCGATGATGCCAACGTCACATCCTGGTGACGGCCGGTGCGGCACAGTCGGGCTCCGCGATCGGGGCCGGTAACCTGAGACGCCGTACTCAGGACGCGGAGCGAACGTCTGAGAACTCAGGATTCGCCGAACGTGCGAACGCCGGCACGGGCGGCGGAGCGTGACGGATCGGCCGAATACGGTCGGAAACCACGGTGACCGGGAAGGGAGGCACGCCTCGATGACGACAGGACAACCCGCGGGGCCGCTGCGCCCGCAGAACCCACCGCGTACCCCGCTGGCGCGGTTGTACGCGGTGCCGGGCATCGAATCGTCCGCCGCTCTCGTGGGCGCCGTCGGCACGAGCGGCCCGGATACACCGACGGGCGCAGCGCGCGGTGTGGACGCGGATGACACGGTCGTGACGGGCGTGACGCTTCGAGCGCAGGAGGTGGTCGCCGGCGATCTGTTCGCCGCGCTACCCGGTAGCCGCGTGCATGGAGCGACATTCGCCGCACAAGCGGTGGACCGCGGCGCCGCGGCGATCCTGACCGACCCGGACGGGGCGGAAGTCCTCGCCACCACGGTATTCGCCTCCGCCGGGGTGAGTGTGCCGGTTCTCGTGCACGATCGTCCGCGAGACGTCCTCGGCGAGATCTCCTCGACGATCTACGGAGACCCGTCCCGGGTGCTGACGCTGGTGGGGGTGACCGGCACCGCGGGCAAGACCACCACCTCGTACCTCGTAGAATCGGGCCTGTTCGCGGCCGGCCACCGGGCCGGGCTCATCGGGACGGTGGAGACCCGTATCGACGGTCGCCGCACACCCAGCGCGTTGACCACCCCGGAGGCACCGGATCTGCAGGCACTCCTTGCGGTGATGGTCGAACGGGGCGTCGACACCGTCGTCATGGAGGTCTCCAGCCACGCACTGTCCCTCGGCCGGGTCGACGGGTGCACCTTCGCGGCCGCCGGGTTCACCAACCTCTCGCAGGATCATCTGGACTTCCACCGCGACATGGACGACTATTTCTCGGCCAAGAGCCGGCTGTTCGCCCCTGGATCGGGGGCGCGGGCGGCGAGGGCCGTGGTGTGCGTCGACGACGACTGGGGCCGGCGGATGGCGCGCATCGGCCGCAGCGATCCTGCGTTGCCCACCGCGACTGTCACGATCGGTCAGGACGCCGCAGCCGAGTGGCACGCCGGGACCTCGGAAGTGGATGATCTCGGGGTGCAGCGGTTCGTCGTGCGCGACCCGCGCGGGCATGACGTGCCGGTGACGCTGCCGCTGCCCGGCCGTTTCAATGCGGCGAACGCACTCGTGGCACTCGGGCTTCTCGAGGCCGTCGGTATCGATGTGGATACCGCCTCGCGCGGGCTCGCGGCGGTGTCCGTCCCCGGGCGTCTCGAACGCGTCGACTGCGGACAGCAGTTCCTTGCCGTGGTGGACTACGCGCACAAACCTGCGGCGGTCGACGCAGTGATCGCAACATTGCGGGCTCAGTCCGCGGGCAGGCTCGCGGTCGTCGTCGGCGCGGGCGGGGATCGAGACGCCGGCAAGCGCCCGCTGATGGGTGCGGTGGCGGCGCGCGGTGCCGACCTGGTCGTGGTGACCGACGACAATCCGCGTACCGAGGACCCCGGGCGGATCCGCACCGCGGTGCTTGACGGGGCGCTCGGGCGGGACGGATCACCCGCGGGCCCCCACGACGAACCCCTGCGCGAGAGTCGCCCCCGCGTGATCGACGAGGGCGACCGCGCCGCGGCGATCGGGTTGGCGATCGCGTGGGCCGAGCCGGGTGACACGGTCCTGGTGGCGGGCAAGGGGCACGAGACCGGTCAGGAGATCGACGGCGTGAAGCATCCCTTCGACGACAGGGACGTGGTCGCTGCGGCGATCGAACGGCGAGCGGACTTCTCGCGCGGTGCAGACGCGGAGGCGGCGAAAACGGGTACGCCGCCTGGAACACAGACGGCGAAGACAGAGACCGCAGCGGATACAGGCACGTCAGAGGCGACGGCGGGGAACGAGGGCGACGAGTGATTCCGATGACGTTGGCGCAGATCGCCGACACGGTGGGCGGGCGCCTTGTCGACGTCCCCGATACGCAGGGCCGGGTGACCGGTGACGTCGAGTTCGACTCGCGCCGCGTCCGGCCCGGCGGTCTGTTCCTGGCGCTCAAGGGTGCGCGCTCCGACGGGCATGACCATGCCGGATCCGCGATGGATGCCGGGGCGGTGGCCGTGCTCGCGGCACGCCCTGTCGGGGTGCCGGCGATCGTGGTGGACCCGCGGCCGGATCGCGTCGTCGCGGGCGCGATGGCTTTCGAAAACGATGACGACGGCTCGGCGGCAGCGGTGCTCGGCGCCCTTGCCGCACTCGCGCACCACAACGTCGTGCAGCTCGCCGACGGCGCGCTCACCGTGGTCGGCGTGACCGGTTCCTCCGGTAAGACATCGACGAAGGACCTCATTGCAGCGGTGCTCGCGCCACTCGGTCCGGTCGTCGCCCCGCCCGGATCCTTCAACAACGAACTCGGCCACCCGTGGACGGTGCTGCGGGCGGACCGGTCGACCCGGTCGCTCGTGCTCGAGTTGTCGGCTCGGGGCGCGGGGCACATCCGCTCGCTTGCGCGGATCGCACCGCCGCGTATCGGAGTCGTCCTCAACGTCGGCACCGCCCATCTGGGGGAGTTCGGTTCGCGGGAGGCGATCGCGAAGGCCAAGGGCGAGCTCGTCGAAGAACTCCCGTCGGCCGCGGACGGCGGAGTCGCAGTGCTCAACGCCGACGATCCGCTCGTCGCCGCCATGGCCGACCGCACTGCCGCGCGCGTGGTGACCGTCGGCCAGGCCTCGACAGCCGATGTGCGCGCCCGTGACGTGAGCATCGACGGCCGGGCCCGCGCGAGCTTCACACTCGAATGCGCGGCCGGAACGGTGCCGGTGACGCTCGCCGTGCACGGCGAGCACCAGGTCGGCAACGCGTTGTCTGCGGCTGCGGTCGCTCTCGAATGCGGGGCGGGCCTCCAACAGATCGCCGACGCGCTCGAAGGCGCCACCGCGGCCTCCGAGCGGCGGATGGACGTGCGCACCCGCCCCGACGCGGTCACCGTGATCAACGACTCCTATAATGCCAATCCCGACTCGGTGCGGGCCGCGCTGCGTGCGCTTGCGTCGATGTCGCGCAACGAGCCCGAATACGGCGTGCCCATGCCCGCCCGCGGGAAGCGCCGCACGTGGGCGGTGCTCGGGGAGATGGGCGAGCTGGGCGAGGACGCGGTCGTCGAGCACGACGCCGTCGGCCGCGCCGCTGTACGCCTGGACGTGTCGAAGATCATCGCGGTCGGGGAGAACCGGGCCATGCACTCGGTTCATCAAGGCGCGGTGATGGAAGGATCCTGGGGCGAAGAGGCGAAGCTGGTGCCCGACGCCGACGCCGCGATCGCGCTTTTGCGCGCCGAACTCGAACCCGGCGACGTGGTATTGGTCAAGGCATCGCAGGCGATCGGCCTGTGGAAGGTGGCCGACGCGCTGCTGGCGGACGAGGGGGGAGCCCGATGAGATTGATCATGATCGCCGGCGGAGTCTCGCTGTTCGTGGCGATTCTGTTGACCCCCTTCCTGATCAAGCTGTTCTCCCGGCAGGGGTTCGGCCAGGAGATCCGCTTCGAGGGCCCCGAGAGTCACAGGGCGAAGCGCGGCACACCCACGATGGGCGGCGGGGCCATCATCGGCGGCATGTGGGCGGGGT
>JAKDLE010000305.1 GCA_030453005.1 Pseudonocardia sp.
GGGATGTCGGTCCCGGGCATCCGGCACCCGTGCTTGGCTGGCGAGGCGTCGGCGACCGCGGGCAGGTCGGTGGCACGCAGCCCGGCCAGGTGCACCAGCGCCACGGCGCGGGAGGCCGCGCTGTAGCCGAACCCGGGCGCGCCTGCGTCCCGGCACGCCTGGGCGAGTTCGCGCAGGGCGCGGGTCGACCGGTGCACGGCCGCCTGCAGCGCGCCGACGGCCCCGGGGTCCAGCACGCCCGCAGCGATTTCCGCCGCCACCAGATCGGTGACGGACGCGTCCGGGATCCCGCCGCGGCGCGCCGCCACCAGCACCGTGCCGCCGTAGAGCGGGAACCACAGCGCGCTGGTGACCGTCAGGCCCGCGCGGGCGAGCATGCCGACGACCGCGGGTGTCGAGTAGTAGGCGTAGTGGCCCAGCCGAACGGCGTTCCACTGCTCGCCCTCGACGATGGCCGCGAGCGAGTGGAAGCCGAACAGCAGTATCCCGTCCGATGCAAGAGCGCCGACCAGTCCGGCGAGCGCCTCCCGCTGGTCCGGGGCGTGCATGAGGCCGAAGGTCGCGTCGACGACGACGTCGGCCCGCGCACCCTCGGCAGCCGGACGCAGCCCGAGCTCCGCGAGTTCGGGCAGCCAGGACCCACCGTGCGGGGTGGTGCCCTCCACGACGGTGGCGCCCGCGGGTAGCAGGTCTGCCGCCCGCACCGCGGCGATCGCGTCGGCCCGCTGCCGGGCTAGGGCCGCGGGCTCGGCGCCGACCGGCTCGTCCGGCAGCACTACGTCATCGGCCAGCTGGGCGAGCCCGCACCCGGCGCACAGCCACAGGCGCAGCGGAAAGACCGGCTCCGGCCCCGGGTCGTCGAACCGGGGGAAGAACTCGCAGGCGGGCTGGTCGCCGAGGTCGAGGACGACGACCCCGGCCGTCGCGGCGCAGGAGCGGCAGCGGATCACGGTCGCGCCCGCTCCCCGGCCGCGACGCCGGCGCGGTACATCTGGTGGTGCACCATCATGACCCGGGTGCTGTAGGTCAGGCCGGTCGTCACACTCGCGGCGCCGACCAGCCCGAACTCCGCCGTCAGCACCACGACGGCCACGATCGAGAGCACAGCGCTGGGAGTGCGCCCACCCACAGCTGCCGCATGCACCCCACCGTCTTCACCACTTGGCCAACCCCGAAGCTGACAGCCATCAGGATGTGCTGCAGCGCGATCAGCCGGGTGACGGTCGCCGCTAGCTCGAACTCGATCCGTACACGAGGCGCAGGAGCGTCTCGGAGAAGAGGGCCACGAGCCCGCAGTAGAGCACCGTGACGACCAGGACGACCGCCCGTCAGCGAGCGGGCGTAGGACCGCAGCCCGAGAGACCCACCCTCGCGCAACCGGCGGACGGACTCGGGCAGGCCCACGTTGCCCCCCGCGATGAAGGCGACGATCACGGGCCCGATCAGCCCCATCCCGGCCCGGAAGTACGCCGCCCCGAACTCGGTGACGAGCCAGCGGCTGCGGGACCGCAGCGACCGCAGGTGGGCGACACCCACGCACGCCGTCGGGCGGGCCCCCGGCAGCCTGATCCCGACGACCGCGCCGACGGTGGCCGCCAGCCCCCTCGCGGAGATGAACGCTGTCGTGCTGCGGACCCCATCGGGGTAGAGCGCGAACGACGAGGCGACCTCGACGACCTGGACGACCTGGACGACCTGGACGATGGCGAACGCGGGGTAGCTGAGCAGCGCCTGGTCGGACCGGCGCAGCCGGAACGCCATCGACCGGCAGTAGCTCTGCGCCAGCAGGCTCGGGATCCACACCGCCACCGACAGCAGCGCCGCGGTGCCGATCCCGGCCAGATGCATGACGATCCCGGCCGCGGTGATCGCGGTCGCTGCCACGAGCCCGATCAGGAGCGCGGAGAGCAACCCCTCCGGCAGGTCCGCGTACGTGCAGTCGGTTGACGTCACTCCTCGTCATCGGCTCCGTGACCGCACCGTTGAGTCCGACGACGCCCAACCAGGCGAGGAAGGCGAGGCCGAAGGTCCCGAGCCCGTCGGCGCCGCTCGCCAGGGCGATGAGCATGCCGAGCAGGAAGTTCGACGCGGAGGAGACCACCGGGTCAGCAAACGTCGCCGCCACCCGCTCCACCGCGTGATGCGGGACGCGGCCGAGTAGGTCGCGGCGGGCGGCGGGCGGCGCGCGCCTAGCCACGCACGGCACCGGAACCGCGCCCGGCCTGGCAGTGCCCCATGCACCCACTCCCTGCTGAACCCGTGGCCCGGTGGCCTCCACCCGCGGTCGACCGGTGGCCGGCCGTGCGATCAGGGGTGGGGTCGTCCCTGCGCCACACGACGTTACCCTGGCCCGGCGGCCCAGAGTGCGTGACGGCGGATCAGGCCGCCGCGCCCAACCACGGCTCCCACGCCGGCAACGGCTCCACCGCGAGCACCAGCACCCCACCCGCCGTCCGGCTCGGGGGCCGGGGCACTACGTCGAGCGACCAGCCGAGCTCGACGAGCATCCGGTCGGCCTTCTTCGAGTTGCACCCCTTGCAGGCGGCGACGCAGTTGTCCCACGTGTGGGCCCCGCCGCGGCTGCGGGGAACGACGTGGTCGATGGTGTCGGCGCGTCGACCGCAGTACGCGCACCGCCGCCCGTCCCGACGCAGCACACCTGCTCGGGTCATCGGCACCGAGCGGCGGTAGGGGACGCGGACGTAGCGGGACAGGCGCATCACCGACGGGGCGGGGATGGTGAGGTTCTCGGAGTGGAAGACGCCGCCGGTGGTCGCCTCGACGCATTCGGCCTTGCCGGTGAGCATGAGCACCACAGCGCGCTTGGCGGTGACGACCGCGAGCGGCTCGAAGGTGGCGTTGAGCAGTAGTACCCGGGACATCCCCGTCGGGATCACGCCCGGGACCGGCATGATCCCCGGTATCTCCCCTGGTTCGGGGTCGGTACCGGTGGGGTCGGGTTGTCGATGGGGCACGCGACCACCTCCTCGCGAATCAGACCATAGCGCGGTCAGGTTACGCGAGCGTGATACTAATGAGGCTCCGCCTCGGACCGCCGAGGTGGGGGCTGGTCCGGTGCGGTCACGCTGGTGGGCATGGCCGAGCCGGTGACTGTGAACGACGTCCTCGATGGGCATGTGGCGTTGGATCTGGAGTGTCTGGATCGGATCTACCTCAACGCCTACGTCCCGAACTTGCAGGTCGGCGGGCAGGTGGTGAGCTTCCTGACCGCGCACCTGGGCTACCCGATCCCGTCCCCGGCGATCTTCGACAAGATCGGGACCGCGTTCCGGCGGGCGGTCGCCCAGTTCGCCGAGGACGAGCACATCCCGGTGGTGCGGTTCACCAAGACCGACCGCAAGATCGACAAGATGCGGCCCTACATCTACATCGCGGCGCAGGCTCGGACGGGCCGGTCCGGGGTGACCGCGATCGGGGTCGCGCAGGAGTACGCCAACGTGTTCACCGGCGCCAAGCGCGAGGGGTCGACCGGGGTGCCGTGGTTCGCCTTCACCAGGGCCGACCGGCGTGTCAGCTGCTACTACTTCTACCTCTGGGACGACGAGTTCGGGCCGGGGTTCATCAAGATCTGCGCCTACTTCCCCTACCCGGCGAAGATCTGGATCAACGGCCATGAGTGGGCCAAACGCCAGGCCGGCCACGCCGGAATCGGGTTTACCGAGTTGTCCAACGGGTTCGCCGCCATCGACGACCCCGCCGGGCTGCAGGTGATCTGCGACCGGCTGGGCCCCGAGGAGATCACCGCGTTCGCCGATCGCTGGTTCTCGGTGCTGCCGGTGCCCTTGACCGAGCACGACGCCGCGGGCGGGTACTGGTGGGAGCTGTCCATGCGCCAGGTCGAGGTCTCGCGCACCATCGTGTTCGACGCGCCACGCCACGTCCGGGGGTTCTTCGAGGCCCTGGTCGCCGACAATCTCGACATCGGCCGCCCCGAACACGTCGAGCTGATCTTCTCCCGGCATCCGGTCCTGCGCGGACGCCCGCCCTCGGCGCAGAAGGTGTTCAAGACCAACGTCGTCACCCGCGGTGTCGCGGTCACGGTGAACGCGTTCTACAAGCACTCCCGGATCAAGCAGTACCTCAAGGACGGTCGTGCGCTGCGCATCGAGACCGTCATCAACGACACCTACGACCTGGGTGCCCAGCGCCGCCTGCACAACCTGCCCGAACTCCAGGCTCGGGCCCGTGCGGCCAACCGCCGCCTGCTCGATACTGAACGGGTCGGCCAGGGCTGTGTCCTTGCGAGTCCAGCCTTTGAGCGGATCGCGCACCCAACCACCACGGTGGACGGGCGGAGGGCCCCAGCCCTACGGTTCGGCGACCCTCGGGTCCAAGCCCTGGGCGGCGCGCTGTGCGTCGGGCTGCTCGCCGTCACCGGCATCACCAACAAGAGCCTGCGTGCCTTGATGACCGGACTGCTCGGCGAGCCCTACCCGATGAACCGGGCCAGCTACGACCTGATCCGGCTGCGCCGCAAGGGCCTGATCACCCGCATCCCGGGCCGCAACCTCTACCGCCTCACCGACGACGGCCTCGCGTTCGCGATCTTCTACACCAAGGCCCACAACCGCGTGCTCAGACCGCTGATGGCCACCGACCGACCCCAGGCCCCACCCGAGATGCGCGCCGCGATCCGCACCATCGACGCGCACGTCCACGCCCGGCTCGCCCAGGCGCGACTACCCTTGGCGGCCGCCTGACACTCTGCACAAGTGCCAAAGTCCTCACATCCAAGGATCGCTAGGATCCCCAGCACCTGCTCGGACGGCGCGGGTGTCGAGATGTGGTTCTGGCTGGCCGGGGCGATCCTCGCTGAGGTGACGGGCCCGGTCGCGCTGCGGT
>JAKDLE010000306.1 GCA_030453005.1 Pseudonocardia sp.
GTCGGTCATCGAGTGCCTCCCTCTCGGTAGGCGCGGCGGAACGCGGTGCGGGCGCGGGTGAGCAGGGCCTCGGTGGCGTGCACGGTGCGGCCCAGCGTGCGGGCCACCTCGGGCACCGGCAGCCCGTCGAGGTAGCGCAGCGTGAGAACGGCGCGGTGGACGCCGGTCTGGGCGTCGAGCACCTGGTGGGCGAGCAGCGCGTCGACGTGGCTGTCCCACGGGTCGTCGGCGTCGGCGGGCTCGCCGACCGCGTGCAGCCCGCGCTCCTCGCGCTCGGCGGCGCGCCAGTGGTCGACGAGCTTGTGGCGGGCGATCCCGACGAGCCAGCCGGTGCTCATCGTCGGCGGAGGACGGCGACGGGCGGCGACCACGGCGGCGAGGAACGTCTCCGCGGTCAGGTCCTCGGCGAGGGCCCGGCGGCCGCACCGCGCCAGCAGGTAGCCGTACACCTGCGGGAGTGCGGTGTCGTAGAGGTCGAGCAGCGCGGGACCCGGCTCGGGCCGGATCTGCTCGCGGTTCACCTCCCTTCGTCGCGCGGGGAGCGCGGGCTCCGTCGGTGGTTCACCCGGACGGAGCAGCGGCCGCGGTCTCGGTGAGGAAGCTCGTGAACTCGGCGAGCCACTCGCCGCGGGCGTCCATGTGCGGCCCGTGGCCGGAGCCCTCGAAGACCGCCCGGCGGACCGTGCCGCCCGCCGCCTCGTAGCGCTCCAGCAGCGCGGCGATCTGGCTGACCATCGGCTGCGGCGGGTAGGCCTCCGCGCCCGGCCAGCCGGGCACCGCGCCCGCCGAGCCGAGCGTGCCCAGCTCGAGGGCGGACCCGTCGGCGACGACGAGGTCGAGCGCGCCGTGCGTCCACAGGACCGGCGGCTTGTCGGCGACGTCGACGAGGCCGGTCCAGTCGCAGTACTTCGGCGACAGCGCGTTGAGGATGCCGGTGACGCCCGGCGCGACGCCCGGCCAGTTCTCCGACGGCGTCGCGTCGCCGGGGTAGCCGGTGTCGCCGACGAGGGTCTTGAGGATCTCCGCGACGAGCATGTCCTCGCGCTCCGGCGGTTCGCGGTGGTCCGGGGCGAAGTAGAAGGCGTTCATCACGTTGCGGATGGAGAACGGGCTCTCCGCGCTCGCGTCGCCCTCCCGCAGCCGGCGCACGACCTCCGGGTTGGCGCCCCCGCCGCCGGAGCCCGCGAAGTCGGGGAAGCACGGCGTGCCGTCGGCGAGGGTGCCGCCGTAGCCGTGCGGGGAGACCGGGTCGATGAACGTCAGCGAGGCGACGGGGCGGGCCATCGCGTACCGCGCGATCGCCGCGCCCGCGGTGGACCAGCCCACCAGGTGCACCGGCGTCGTGATCCGCAGCGCGCGGAGCAGGGCATCGAGGTCGTCGGCCCAGTCGTCGAGACCGCGGGTGGCGTCGAGGGGGGCGGCCTCGGAGTCGCCGAAGCCGCGCATGTCCGGCGCGAGCACACGGTGGTCGGGCAGCTCGGTCATCAGGTGCTCGTAGAACCGGCCGGTGGAGAGGTTGCCGTGCACCATCACGACCACCGGACCGTCGGCAGGACCCGACTCCAGGTAGTGCATCCGGATCCGGTCGGTGTCGGTCGTCTTCGAGGTGACGCCGGGCAGGAGGTCCATGGACCGGATGCTCGCGGCGTCCGGCAGTGGGGTCAAGTGCTCCGTCGCTACTGTGCAGCGATGAGTGAGCGGCTGGGTGTGGCGGTGCACGGCGGGACACTGACCACGGCGACGGGGGCGGCGCGGCGGGCGGAGGAGCGCGGCTTCGAGTCGGTGTGGACCACCGAGTTCTACGACCGCTCCGCCACCGTCTCCCTGGCGGCGATGGCGCTGGCCACCTCGACGATCACGGTGGCGTCCGGCATCGCGTACGCCGTCGGACGCAGCCCGCTCGTGCTCGCCGCCGAGGCGCGTGACCTCGCCGAGCTCTCCGGTGACCGGCTGGTCCTCGGGCTCGGCACGGGCACCAGGCGGATGCAGCAGGACTGGCACGGCCTCGACGGGGACGCGCCCGCCCCGCGCGTGGAGGAGCTGGTGCCGCTGCTGCGCCGGATCTGGGCGATGGACGGCTCCGGCGTGCAGCACGAGGGCCGCTTCTACCGGATGGCGCTGCAGCCCACCGCCGAGACGGCGCCGCGCGCCCCGATCCCCGTCTACCTCGCGGGGTTCAACGCGCGCATGGTCGCCGCCGCGGGCGCCGTCGCCGACGGCCTCGTCGGACACCCGATCTTCACCCGCCGTTACGTGGAGGACGTGGTGCGGCCCGCGCTCGAGTCCGGGGCGGCGCGCACGGGTCGCGATGGGCAGGTCCCGATCGCCGGGTACGTCATCACGAGTGTGGCCGACGACGGTGACCGCGCCCGCCGGGATGCCGCCGCCCAGATCGCGTTCTACGTGGTCGTGCGCACCTACGCGCCGCTCGTCGAGCTGGAGGGTTTCACCGCCGAGGTCGCCGGGATCCGGGAGGCCTGGAAGCGCCGCGACCACGCGGCGATGATCGACGCCGTCAGTCCCGCGATGCTCGCCCGGATGGCCGTGGCGGGCACCCCGGAGGAGGCGCGCGACCAGCTCTCCGGCTTCCACGGCCTCTACGACCGGATGCTGTGCTACGTGCCCAGCTACGGCCTGCGCGCCGCGGAGATCACCGACCGCGTCGACGCCGTGGTGGACACCTTCGGTCGGTGAGGCGGAAACCGACCGCGTCGGGTGTTGGCACTGACCGTCGGGGAGATGGTTAGCTCCATCCGCATCGGGTGACGAGGTGTGCGGGGGGACCCCGGCGCGCCCGCCCGACGTGTCGAGACGGGGGAGTGGTGCGGAGATTCGCGGCGGCCGTGGTGTCGGCCGGGCTGGTGGCGGTGGGGGCGGTCGCGCCCGCACCGGCCGTGTCGGCCCAGGAGGTGCCGGGGTACACGCCCGCGCCGGTGGCGTGGGGGGAGTGCGAGGCGGCGCGCCTGGCGTCCGCGGGGGCGGAGTGCGGGTTCGTCGAGGTGCCACTCGACTACGACGAGCCCACCGGAACGACGATCAGGATCGCCGTCTCGCGGGTGCTGCACACCGTGCCCGAGGCGGAGTACCAGGGCGTCATGCTGGTCAACCCGGGCGGCCCCGGCGGCTCCGGGCTCGGGCTGGCCCTGCTCGGCGGCGCGGTGCCGAACGGCGTGGGCGGCTCCTACGACTGGATCGGCTTCGACCCGCGGGGAGTCGGCTCCAGCGAGCCCGCGCTGAGCTGCATCCCCGACTACGCCGGGTTCAACCGTCCCGACTACCAGCCCGAGGCCGGTACCGAGGAGGTCTGGCTGGAGCGCTCGAAGGCCTACGCCGACGCGTGCGCGGCGAACGGCGGCGAGTTGCTCGACAACCTCAAGAGCGTCGACACCGTCCGCGACATGGACAACATCCGCAAGGCGCTGGGTCAGGAGCAGATCAACTACTACGGCTTCTCCTACGGCACCTACCTGGGCCAGGTCTACGGCACGCTGTTCCCCGAGCGGATGCGCCGCGTCGTGCTCGACGGCGTCGTCGACACCCGCAACATCTGGTACGAGGCGAACCTCAACCAGGACGTCGCCTTCGAGCGCAACATCGGGATCTTCTTCGACTGGATCGCGAAGTACGACTCGGTGTACGGGCTGGGCACCTCCGGCGAGGAGGTCGAGGCGCTGTACTACTCCGAGCAGGACAAGCTGCGGGAGGCACCCGCGGGCGGCATCGGCCCGGCCGAGTGGAACGACCTGTTCCTCAAAGCGGGGTACAACGTCCGGGCCTACCCCGGCGTCGCCGAGGCGTTCTCGGCGTGGGTGAACGACGGCGACGTGGCTGCGCTGGAGGCGGCCTACGGCTACGACCCCGCCGCGCCCGACGACAACCGCTACGCGGTCTACCTCGCCGTGCAGTGCACCGACCTGCAGTGGCCGCAGAACTACGACAAGGTCCGCCGCGACAACACCCGCGTCGACCGGAAGGCGCCGTTCCAGACCTGGGCCAACGCCTGGTTCAACGGACCGTGCAACTTCTGGCCGGGCGAGGTCGGCACGCCGGTGGAGATCGACGGCAGCGGCGTGGAGAGCATGCTGATCCTGTCCGAGACCCTCGACGGCGCCACCCCCTTCGAGGGCGCGCTGCAGGCGCGGCGCGAGTTCCCGGGCTCGGTGCTCGTCGAGGGCGTCGGCGGCACCACGCACTCGGCGTCGCTGTCCGGCGTCGCGTGCACCGACGACAAGGTGGCGGCCTACCTCGCCACCGGTGAGCTGCCCGCACGGGTGCCGGGCGACAACCGGTCCGACGCGCAGTGCGAACCGCTGCCGCAGCCCGACCCGACCGTGGAGGAGGGCGCGGGGGCGTAACCGCCCGCCACGGCAAGGTGTACATCAGGTCGACGGGGTGCTCGAGCAGGCAGGCGTGCCGGGCGCGACGCCGGAGTCTCCGCGGCGCGAAGCGGGCCACCGCATCCGAGGATGAGGAGCCGGTCTTCGTCAGGGGGAGCGGGTGAGGTCCGCATGGAACCATCGCCCAACTCCTCGGACACGCGATGCCGCATCTGGCCGGTTTGACACGTACGTGGCGTCGCCGCGTCAAGCGCTGCTGATCACGTGGGACGTCGCGGGCGGCGTCGATGTCCGTGGAGTGCGCAGCCTCGATGTCGAACCGGTCGGGGCGCGGGTTCCGCAAGCCGATCGGCCTACGGCCGTTCGCGTCCCGGACGGGATCGGCCTATGGCCGTTCGCCGGGTCGGTCAGGGTCGTCGTCGAGCTGGGCTCGCAGACGCGTGATCACTGCCCGGACGTACTTGTCGACGGCAGCCAACGCCCGATGATCCCAGGCGAGTTCCTCGGCAGGCTCGTCCTGCAG
>JAKDLE010000307.1 GCA_030453005.1 Pseudonocardia sp.
GCCGCGGTGGCCCCGCCCGACGACGAGGAGTCGATGCTGGCCGAGGCGGCCGCGGGCGCCCGGCAGGCACCTGCGGACCGACGCGACCCGGAGGAGGCGGCGATCGAGCTGCTCAGCTCCCAGCTCGGAGCCCGAGCGCTCGACCAGCGCTGATCCGGTCTCCCTTTCGCCCTGTCGGGCGGCTCGTCCCGGACTCTGCCGGCGATTTCGGGCCTCGGCCCCCCGCAGCGTCGATCCGATCGCGGCGGCACCACCGATCCCCGGCAGCGGAGATCCTCGTGAACCGCACACCTCTGCGGCCACCGGTGCACCGACGTGCGCCTCGGAGCGATCTTGCCCGGCACGCGGGTCCATGATCCCCACCGGCCGCACGTTCCCGCACCGGCGACCGCAGCACCGTGCGCCAGACCGTGATCATGCTGGCCTCGGCAACGAAGCGCGACCGGCTCATGCCCATGATCGTCGTTGCGGCGCAGTCCCGGCCGACCTCGCACACCGTGGTGGCTGTGGAACCGGTGTGCCGGCTCGCGTGGCGAGCGAGGGCTGCGCAGAGCGCACTCCACCGATCATGCGCCGGTCTTCGGCGCCGAGCTGCTCGGCACGCACTCATCGACGGAGGCCGTCATCCTGCTCCTTCGACGCGGGGCCGACCGCCTCCTCGCCGGTGAGGCGAACATCCCCGGCGTCGATCCGGATCCCGGCCGTGGTTCCCGCCCGCGGTGTAGGGCCCGCTCGCAGGACTGAGTCGGCCCCGGGTTCCAGGTGCGTAGGCTCCGCCGACGTGTCCACCACGCAGGAGCACGTCGACGTCCGTGCGGGTCTCACCAGCGGACAGGTCGCGGAGCGGGTCGCCGCAGAGCAGACCGACGACGTGCCCGCACGCGCGAGCCGCAGTGTCCGGGAGATCATCCGCAGCAACGTGCTGACGCGGTTCAACGCGATCGTGGGCGCGCCCTCGCGTGCGGCGCGGGGCGCACCGACGACCGGTCGATGCCGAGGCCCGCGCCACTGTGGCGCCTGCCGCGTTCGTCGTGCTGGAGCAGCGGGTGCGCGCGGAGGCCGCCGGGACGCTCGCGTACTTCGCGGAGCAGGACGTCGGGGTCAAGGTGATCCCCGGGGACAACGCGCTGTCGGTCGGGGCGGTCGCGGTGTCGCTCGGCCTGCCGCGGGCCGACGCCCCCGTCGACGCCCGCACGCTGCCGGACGGGCGCGAGGAGCTGGCCGCCGCGCTGGAGACCGGCACCGTCTTCGGACGTGTCACGCCCGTGCAGAAGCGCGACATGGTGGGCGCCCGGCAGTCGCGCGGGCACACCGTCGCGATGACCGGTGACGGCGTCAACGACGTGCTCGCCCTCAAGGACGCCGACATCGGCGTGGCGATGGGGTCGGGCAGCCCGGCCACCCGCGCGGTGGCGCAGATCGTGCTGCTGGACGACTCGTTCGCGACGCTGCCCCACGTCGTCGCGGAGGGGCGGCGGGTGATCGGCAACATCGAGCGGGTCGCGAACCTGTTCCTCACCAAGACCGTCTACTCGGTGTTCTTGGCGATCGCGATCGGCGCGATCGGGGTGCCGTTCCCGTTCCTCCCGCGCCACCTCACGCTGATCGGCTCGCTGACGATCGGCATCCCCGCGTTCTTCCTCGCGCTCGCCCCGAACACCGAGCGGGCTCGCGGCGTTCGCCTACGCGCTGTTCCTGCCGGTCCTGTTCGGGCAGTCGTTCTGGCAGCTCGACCCGGGCCACCTGCCGACGATGCTGACGGCCCTCGTGGTGGCCGCGGTCGGCGCGGTGCTGGTCGAGGTCGCGACGTGGGTGGTGAACCGGCAGCTCCGGGCGCCCGTAGGCTGACATCGATCGCGATCCGACGACCAGAGGAGCACCCGTCGTGAACCCCGGGGATGTCGACCTGCAGCAGCTGATGCAGCAGGCCCAGCAGATGCAGGAACAGCTCATGTCCGCACAGGCCGAGCTGGCCACCGCCGAGGTCGTCGGGCAGGCGGGCAACGGCCTCGTCCACGTCCGGATGACCGCGGCGGGCGAGGTGCAGGCCGTCAAGATCGACCCGCAGGTCGTCGACGCCTCCGACGTGGAGACGCTGCAGGACCTCATCGTCGGGGCGCTGCACGACGCCTCCCGTGCCGCGCAGGAGCTGCAGGCCGAGAAGATGGGTCCGCTGGCGAGCGGGCTCGGCGGCATGCCCGGGCTGCCGGGAGCCTGAGGCCGAGGTGTTCGAAGGCCCGGTCCAGGACCTGATCGACGAGCTGGGTCGGCTGCCCGGGATCGGGCCGAAGAGCGCCCAGCGCATCGCCTTCCACCTGCTCGCGGCCGACCCGGTCGACGTGTCGCGGCTGCAGGACGTGCTGCAGAAGGTGAAGCAGGGCGTCATGTTCTGCGACCTGTGCGGCAACGTCTCGGCGCGCGAGCGCTGCCGCTACTGCGCCGACGCGCGGCGCGACCCCACGATCGTCTGCGTCGTGGAGGAGCCGAAGGACGTGCTGGCGGTGGAGCGCACCCGGGAGTTCAAGGGCCGCTACCACGTGCTCGGCGGGGCCCTGGACCCGCTGGCGGGCGTCGGCCCGGACGGCCTGCGCATCCGCGAGCTGCTCGCGCGGCTCGGCGGCACCGGCCCGGCGTCCGACGAGGCCGACATCGTCGAGGTCATCATCGCGACCGACCCGAACACCGAGGGCGAGGCCACGGCCACCTACCTGGTGCGTCTGCTGCGCGACTTCCCCGGGCTCTCGGTCACGCGGCTGGCGTCGGGCCTGCCGATGGGCGGCGACCTGGAGTTCGCCGACGAGCTGACGCTCGGCCGAGCCCTGTCCGGTCGCCGCGTCCTCTAGCGACGGCGACCGGGCCGCACCTCGGGCACCGCGTGGCCTGCCACTTCGCCGAGGACATCCGCGGCGGCGTGCTCCGGCCACACCGCGTCGTGTCCGCGGGCGACGACGACGTCCTGCGGGCGGGCCCGGGGGCCCTGGACCACCCCGGATCGGTCACCGAGGTCCTGGGCCGCTGAGCGCACCCCCTGAGACGAAAGGTCTGTCGCGTCAAACCGAGTTGCGCCCCATTGACGTAGCAATGGATCGCCCTCCACAGTGAGCGTGCTCACACCACCACGCGCGACGAGGAGCGGACATGGCTGACGAGACCCTCTACGAACGACTGGGCGGCACCTACGGCATCGCGGGAGCCGTCGACGTGCTCGTCGACCGGCTCTTCCTGAACGTCGGGGTCAACGCGAACGAGGCGGTGCACGCCCACCACGGGGACCCCGCGAACGCCCCGGGCTACAAGTTCCTGGTCACGGCGTGGACGATCGAGGCGACCGGCGGGCCCACGTGCTACCCCGGCCTGGACATGGAGAAGGCCCACGACACGCTGAACATCAGCGAGGACAACTTCAACGCCGTCGCCTTCGAGATCGCGGCCACCCTGAACTTCCTCGGCGTGCCCGCGGCGGAGCACAAGGAGTTCATGGACATCATCGAGAGCTACCGGTCGCAGGTCGTCACGGTTCCCGTCGCCGCCTGACACGCGAACGGGCGGTCACCACCGGTCGCCCGTTCGGCCGATCCGCGCTCACCCGGACGTCCGGTATCTCCCACCGTTCTCGCGTCTCGTATGAAGACGTCGGGGAAAGGTGGGACATGTCGATGGACGTCTGGGTTAACGTCAGCGCTCCGCGAGACCCGCGGGCGCGGCGGACCCTGGATGGGACGAGTGGAACCGAGCGAGGTGGCGGACGCAGTACGGCGGGCGGCCGCGGGCGACCGAGCCGCATGGGACGAGCTGGTGGCGAGCTTCGGGAGGCTGGTCTGGTCGATCGCGGCCGCGCACCGGTTGGGCCCGGCCGACGCGGCCGAGGTGTCCCAGACCACCTGGTTGCGGCTCGTCGAGAACCTCGACCGGATCACGCAGCCGGAGCGCCTCGGCGGGTGGTTGGCCACGACGGCGCGCCGCGAGTCGCTGCGGCTGCTGCGGCTGCGGGGCCGGGAGATCCTGACCGACGACGAGCGCAGGCTGGATCTCGACGGGGACGGCCGCGCACCGTCCCCGGAGGCGGTCACGCTCGACCGCGACCGGGACCGGCGCCTGTGGCGCGCGTACGCGGGGCTCCCGGACAACTGCCGGGTGCTGCTGCACCTGGTCGTCGTGGTGGGACCGCCGTACTCGGAGGTCGCCGACGCGCTGGACATGCCGATCGGCAGCATCGGGCCGACTCGGGCACGATGTCTGGAACGGCTGCGCCGCCTGCTGGCCGCGGACGGGATGACGAGCGCGGCGGGAGGTCGAGATGAGTAGCGAGCACGACGACGCCGCTCTCCTCGATGAGCTCGAAGCCCTCCTGCGCGCGCGGCACGAGCCGCCGCCCGAGGTGTTGCACGCCGCCCGCGCGAGCTTCACCTGGCGCACGGTGGACGCCGAGATCGCCGCCCTCACCCACGACTCCCTGCTCGACGAGGCACAGGGCACACGGGCCGTGGCCCCACCGCGGATCCTCACGTTCGAGGCAGGCGGCCTCACGATCGAGGTGGAGCTGGACGCGGCGTCGTCGGGTCGCAGGCTGCTGGGGCAGCTCGTACCGGGCCAGGCCGCCGAGCTGGAGCTGTGCCACCGCGGCGACGTGGTGGGTACGGCCACCGCGGACGCCTGGGGCCGCTTCGCGCTGGCCCTGCCCCCCACCCGTTCGCGGGTCACCGTCCGTTGTCGCCTGCGGGACGGCTCGGTGGTGGAGTCGGCGTCCGCCGTGGTCTGACCCGCCCGGATCAGGTGCCCGGCAGCAGCTCCACCGTCCAGCCGTACCCGGATCCCGGGGCCGCCGGTGTCGCCAGGGCCTCCA
>JAKDLE010000308.1 GCA_030453005.1 Pseudonocardia sp.
GGCGACGGCGTGCATCAGCGGGCCGCCCTGGGAGAACGGGAACACGGCCTTGTCGACGGCCTTCGCGTGCTCGGAGCGGGCGAGGATCATGCCGCCGCGCGGGCCGCGCAGCACCTTGTGCGTGGTGGCCGTGACGACGTCGGCGTAGGGCACCGGCGACGGGATGGCCTGGCCCGCGACGAGGCCGATGAAGTGCGCGGCGTCGACCATGAGCTTCGCGCCGACCTCGTCGGCGATCTCGCGGAAGATCTTGAAGTCGATCAGCCGTGGGTACGCAGTGGCGCCCGCGATGATCATCTTCGGCCGGTGCTCGCGGGCCAGGTCGCGGACCTGGTCGTAGTCGATCAGCTCGGTGTCCTCGCGGACGGTGTAGCTCACGGCGTTGAACCACTTGCCGGAGAAGCTGACCTTGGAGCCGTGCGTGAGGTGCCCGCCCTGCTTGAGGTCCATCGCGAGCACCGTGTCGCCGGGCTGGGCGAACGCGGCGTAGACCGCGAAGTTCGCCTGCGCGCCCGAGTGCGGCTGCAGGTTGGCGTGCTCGGCGCCGAAGAGCTCCTTCGTGCGCGCGATGCCGATCTCCTCGGCCTGGTCGACGACCTGGCAGCCACCGTAGTAGCGCCGCCCGGGATAGCCCTCGGCGTACTTGTTCGACAGCGTGGAACCCAGCGCGGCCAGCACGGCGGGGCTGGTGAGGTTCTCGCTGGCGATGAGCTGCAGACCGCCGCGGAGGCGGTCCAGCTCGTCGAGCACCACTTCCGCGATCTCGGGATCCTGGTGCTGCAGTGCGTCGAAGTCCGGGCCCCAGAACGATGTCGTCACGGCGACCACGGTACCCGCCGCTCAGGCCGCCGCCCGCGCCTGCTCCCGCCACCACTCGACGGTCGCGGCGAGGCCCTGCTCCAGCGGAGTCGGCGCCAGCCCGAAGGTCCGCTGCGCCGCGGAGGAGTCGAGGACGAACGGCTCCGCGAACTGGTACCGGACTTCGGCCAGCTCGCGCAGGAACGGCACCGCGACCCCGCCCAGACGCACGGCGAACGCCGGGAGCACCTGGACCGGCCGCTCGGGCACGCCCGCCGTCCGCGCGATCCGCGACAGCATCGCGTTCACCGACAGCGCCGGGCCGGTCGGGACGTGCCACGCCCGGCCCCACGCCCGCTCGTCGGCGGCCAGCACCGCGAGCGTCCTGACGACGTCGCCGACGTAGGTCCACGAGTGCAGGGCGTCCGGGTCGCCCTGCACCAGGCGCGGCCGCTTGCCGGCGAGGAGGCGCGGCACGGCGTACTCGGCGAGGTGGCCGGTGGTGCGCAGGCCCGGGCCGTAGAAGTCCGACGCCCGCGCCTCGGTCATCCGGATCCGCCCGGCCTCGTGCGCGACCAGCGCGTCGGACCACATCCGGTTGCGGATCGCGCCCTTCGTGCCGGGCGCCGAGCCCAGCGGGGTGTCCTCGGCCATCGCACCGTCGACGGGGCCGTAGCCGTAGAGGCTCGACATCGTCGTGAGGACGGCGCCGGAGCGCTCGGCCGCCAGCAGCAGGGCGGCCGCGAGCGGGGGCCAGTCGGTGGCCCAGCGGTGGTAGGGCGGGTTGGCGCAGTTGTAGAGCGCGCCGGCGCCGGTCGCCAACTCGCTGAGCCGGGCGCCGCCAGAGGCGTCGGCCGCGACCCGCTCGATGCGCTCGCCCACCGGGCCCGATCCGCCGCGGGAGACGATGCGGACGTCGTGGCCCTGCCCGGCCAGGTGGCGGGCGAGGCCGCTCCCGATCGTGCCCGATCCGACGATCAGGTGCTGTGCCATGGTGTTCTCCTCATTGCGTGAGCACTGCTCTCTGTTCCTCACACTGTTCACGCTTCGGCGCTCCACGTCAAGAGCACTGCTCTCGTTTTCTGTGCGACACTCCCCCGGTGACCGCCTCTGGAACCCGCGCCCGCGTCCGCGCCGAGCTCACCCGCGAGATCACCGAGGCGGCGCGCCGGCCGCACGCCCCCGGCGGGGGCGGCGCGCTGTCGCTGCGGGCCGTCGCACGCGAGCTGGGGATGGCGTCGTCGGCGGTCTACCGGTACTTCCCCAGCCGCGCCGACCTGCTGACCGCCCTGATCGTCGAGGCATACGACGCGCTCGGCGCCGCCGCGGAGCAGGCCGACGCGGCCTGCGGTCCGGCCGACCTACGCGCCCGCTGGCACGCGGTCTGCCGCTCGGCACGGGAGTGGGCGCTCGCGCACCCGCACGAGTACGCGCTGGTCTACGGCTCCCCCGTGCCCGGCTACGCCGCCCCGCAGACCACGATCGGCCCGGCGTCCCGGGTGGGCGAGGTGCTGTGCCGCCTCGTCGCGGACGGCCTGGCCGCCGGCACCGTCCCCGTCCCGCAGGGCGGCGGCGACGCGGTGCTCGCCCCCGGCGCCGCGGAGCGCGTAGGCCTGTCCGCGGACGACCCCGGCTCCTCCCTCGCCGCCCGCTCGATCCTGGCCTGGACCAGCGTGTTCGGCATGATCAGCTTCGAGCTGTTCGGCCACACGCACAACGTGGTGGCCGACCACGAGCGGTTCTTCCGGAACGGCGCAGACCACCTGGCCGACCTCCTCGGCCTCCCCGCAGGATCCGGGACGCTGCGGTAGTCCGATCAGGAGCCGGCAGCCGTGGCGTCCCGATTCCGCCGGTGGTGCAGCAGATCGCGCACCGCGGCGACCAGCGCCGTCTCCTGCCGGATCTCGTGCTTGGTGAATCGCGCGGTGTACCAGCCGAGGCGGCCCGCCCGGATGTCGCGGCGCCGGTCGAGCGCGTCCTCGTGGTCCTCGCCGTCGTACTCGACCGTGAGCCGCTCCGCGGGGTAGGCGAGGTCGAAGCGGGCGACGACCCCGTCCCGGTCGACCAGCCGGTACTGCGCCTGCGGCGCCGGGAGGCCTCCGAAGTGCAGCGCGAGCCGGAGCCGGGTCTCCATCGGCGACTCGGCGAGGCGGTCGGCCAGTGCCACGACCCGCGCGACCCGGTCGGCCGCCGGGCCCGCGACGATCCCGGCCGGGTCGAACCGATGGCGGTGGGCCAGCGCGTCGACCGCCACGACCGCCTCCCGCAGGTCGAGCCGCCGGGCCAGGTCCCTGGCCGTACGGCGGGCGGAGGTGGCGAGGCAGCCGGCCGCCGTCGTCACGTCGGGCCCGGCGGCGGTCCCCCGGCGGACGAGCAGGCCTGCGCGCGCGCGGACGTGCCCGGGCACCAGCACCTCGGCCGGTGCGTGCCAGGGCCCGCAGCTCGCCCCCAGCAGCTCGGCCGCCGAGTACCCGGCGACCACCCCGCCGCACCGCTCGACCAGCAGGAACGCGGCCAGCGCCCGCACCCTCGGCGTGATCTCCACGTCGGCGGGCACGTAGACGTCGGGGAACAGGCGCACGAACCGCGGCCCGCGCAGCTGCCCGCGCGTCAGCCGTCCGCTCGCGACGGCGAGGGTTCCACGGAACGGCATGCGCGGGAGCGTCCCGCACGGGCCCCCGTCCCCGTGGCCGTTCCGGAGGACCGGCCGGGAATCCGGGACGCCACGGTCGTCCCGGCAGGACGGGGCAGCCCTGGCGTCCCGTCTACGCGGTGATGACCTCGCGGCCGAGCACCTCGCGCACCGCGTCGACGGTGACCGCGCCCTCGCGCAGGACCAGCGGGTCGTCGCCGGTCAGGTCGAGGACCGTGGAGGCCACCGGCTCGCCGGAGTCGCCGCCGTCGAGGTAGACGGCCACCGAGTCGCCCAGCTGCTCCACCGCGCCGGACGCGGTGGCGGGCGGCGGCGAGCCGGAGATGTTCGCGCTCGACACCGCCATCGGGCCGACGTCGCGCAGCAGCTCCAGCGCCACCGGGTGCAGCGGCATGCGCAGCATCACGGTGCCCTTGGTCGAGCCCAGGTCCCAGGCCAGCGACGGGGAGTGCGGCAGCACCAGCGAGAGCCCGCCCGGCCAGAACGCCTCGATCAGCCTGCGGGCCGAGCGCGGCACGCCGAGCACGAGGCCGTCGATGGTGGACCAGGAGCCCACCAGCACGGGCACCGGCATGTCGGGGCCGCGCTTCTTCGCCGCGAGCAGGGAACGCACCGACGCGGCGGAGAACGCGTCACAGCCCAGGCCGTAGACGGTGTCGGTGGGCAGGACGACCAGGCGCCCGGCGCGTACGGCCCGGGCAGCAGCAGTCAGTCCGGCGGCTCGGGCGTCGGACTCCGCGCAGTCGTAGATTGGAGGCACAGCGGGAGCCTACGAGCGCCGGGCCCCGGCTCCGCGCCTGCCCTCAGGAGGCGCGGACGCGGCGGGCCGTCGCGAAGCGGGGTCGGCCCGCCAGGTCGTGGTGCTCCTCCACGTCGGTGAGCACCCGGCGGCGCCGCAGCAGCGCGGGCACCACCTCACCGTGCGTGTCGTCGTGCTCGATCGCGAGGTGCCCGCCGTAGCGCAGCAGCCCAGCCGACGTGGCGATCACCGCACGGATGATCTCCAGCCCGTCCGGTCCGCCGAAGACGGCACCGGGCGGGTCCCACTCGGTGACCTCGGGCGGCAGCGCGGTGCCGTCGGGCACGTAGGGCGGGTTGCAGACCACGAGGTCGACGTGGGCCTCCAGCTCGACGAGCAGGTCGCTCCAGCGCACGTCGGCGGCGTGCAGGACGACCGTGTCGCCGTGGTGGGCGATGTTGCGCCGGGCCCACGACAGCGCGCCCGCGTCGGCCTCCACCGCGTGCACGACGGCGTCGGGACGGCTCGCGGCGAGGGCGAGCGCGAGCGCCCCCGTACCGGTGCACAGGTCCACGACCAGGGGCGACCCGACGTCGGCGATCGCCCGCAGCCCCCAGTCCAGCAGCAGCTCGGTCTCCGGGC